>JBCBZY010000097.1:0-8957 GCA_039815115.1 Pseudomonadota bacterium
GGGCCGCAACAATCAAAAGCCCATCGCTTTCAGCCATGAAACTCGCCGGACCGCAATGGCGCAGAACCGGTGCTCGATCGTTACGGTGACAATATCAAAACCGCATCACTGCAATGGACAGGCTACCTCTCTTCAACCGGAGTTTATGGAGACGTCAAAGGCGCCTGGGTGGATGAAAGCGCACCCATTGGTTCCGGACGGCGCAAAGCCCGAAGCCGCGCCGATTTGGGCTGGCAGGCACTGCGCGACGATGTTCGTGTGCTGCGGCTTCCCGGCATCTATGGTCCGGGCCGCAACCCGATAACCCGCGTGCAGCAGGGCAAAGCCAAGCGTGTTGATGTGCCTGGCCAGGTGTTCAGTCGTATTCATGTCGATGATATTGTTGCGGCGATCATCGCCTCTTTCGACGGTCCGGCGGGTGCCTATAATATAGCTGATGACCTCCCGGCACCGCAGCATGACGTTATCGCCCATGCAGCGCGGCTCATCGGTGTCGCTCCGCCTCCATTATTGTCCCTCGAAGACGCTGATCTGTCCGCCTCTGCCTTGGGATTTTACGAGGAAAATCGCCGGGTAGCGAATGGCAAAGCAAAAAGGCTGCTGCGCTGGAAGCCGCTCTATCCCGACTATAAATCGGGCATGGCCGGGCTGGTTGAATAAGCGCGTCGATTTCTGCCGCTATGGCAGCGATCAAGCCAATATCATCTGGGCGAGCGCCCTGCCCGACAACCACGCACATTCGATACGAGGCCCAATCATCCAGTCGCCACAAACGCCCAGCTTGTGCTCATCGCTATACAGCGCGCTGGAATCATTACGGCCCGATCGCGCATAGCGCCAGCGATGCGCCGAAACGACCAACGGAGGCGGGAGAGAAACGCCGGCCAGTTCCGCAAAATGATCGGACAAGGCCGCAGTCACATCTTCTGGGCCATCTTCCAAATGCGCTCTGGACCAGTCAGGTGACGCCTGAATGACCCATGTTTCCGGTCCGTCTCGACCGGGTTTATCAGAGTTGCGCGCCGCCCAACCAATGGTCACGTCGTCGCGAAATATCGGATCGGCTATTCCCGAAGGCCGCTCAAAAGCGAGCATCAATGTCCAACAGGGGTCGGAAAGGGTGGCAGAGGCAATCCCCGCAAAATTGGGTTCCCATGACAATAGCAAATCAGCTGCCTGTTCCGCGGGAATGGCAGAAATCACCTGATCAAAAATCGTATCAATCAAACCATCGTCCGTTTGCAATTGCCAACCACCATCCGCCTTGATCATCTGGACGATCCGCGTCGACCAAGTGACATCGTGGCTGGCCGCAAGCGCCTTTATCGGCGCGTTCATGGCCGGCACCCCAACCCACGCTTCATCACCCGCGACTGGCCAGCGCCCGGCAACGCCACTTTTTTCCCACTCGCGTACAATCGAAACAAAGGCCGGATCGCGGGCAGTGAAATATTGTGCGCCATGGTCAAAGCTAATATCTCCGATCGCGCTTGCCATCCGCCGGGTAGACATTCTGCCACCTGGGCCGCGCGCTTTGTCGAACAGCGCAATCTCATGCCCCGCAGCCCGTAAATGGTCGGCACAGGCAAGGCCGGATAGTCCGGAACCGATAATGGCGATTTTCATAACTATGTCTTTCAGCCGTATGGCGCTGCCCAAGCAAGACGGCCTATGCCGCTTTTTGGTGGTTTGTTAATTCCGAAACCGGGCATTTAGCAACAATCAGCGACCGGGCAATATGTCCCAAAGAACGAGTATGTGAAAATGGCCGAAGTTACAGTCTGGTATGACGGCAGTTGTCCCTTATGTGTGAGAGAAATCGCGTTGATGAAACGCCTGGACAGAAATAATGCCATTGAATTTATCGACCTTATGCGTTTCGAAACACCCTGCCCGGTGGACCGTAAATTGATGATGACACGCTTCCATGCATCGGAAAAAGGTACACTCCATTCCGGTGCGGCCGCTTTTGCAGCCATGTGGCGCGCAATACCGCTGCTACGTCCACTAGGATTGGCGGCCAAACAGTCCTGGATTTTAAATCTGCTGGAGCGACTATATAACCTGTTTCTTCATGTCAGGCCGCACTTGCAAAAACTGGTTGGTGGAAGGAAAAATCATGATCAGACCAAAGCCTGATCCGGTTCGCAAAGGGCAAGAAAGCGTCTGGGATTATCCGCGTCCGGCTATTGCAGAACCGTGCGCGTCCCGGATCATGATCGAACATCACGGCGTGGTGATCGCCAACACACAGTCAAGCATTCGCACGCTCGAAACCAGCCACCCGCCGAGCTATTACATCGCTCCGCAAGACATAATGCCGGGCGTGCTACACCGGGCGGCGGGCAGTTCCTTTTGCGAATGGAAAGGATCAGCCACCTATTGGGATGTGGTGATTGGTGACATCCGGTTGCCGCAGGTTGGCTGGAGCTACCCCAATCCCAGCGAAACTTTCGCCATGTTGCGCGACCATGTTGCATTTTATGCGGCGCCATTTGATCGCTGCTCGGTTGACGGAGAAACGGTAACGCCGCAGCCCGGTGCATTTTATGGTGGCTGGATCACCAGCAAGCTGGCAGGTCCTTTCAAAGGTATTCCAGGCAGCAGAGGGTGGTGAGCAATGGCAAGAGATAAGGGCGACCCCAAAAGCCGCTCGGTGCCGCGTGGTCGCTTGTCCCGGTTCAGTCAATTTGGACGGCTGGCCGGGGGTGTTGCTGGCGGCATGATGGCCGAAGGCGCGCGCCGGCTCGCCAATGGGGAAAGGCCTGCGGTACGGGACATGATGCTCACGCCCGGCAATGTTTCAAGGGTTGCCGACCGACTGTCGCATCTGCGCGGCGCGGCGATGAAACTGGGGCAGATGATCTCCATGGATGCTGGTGATATGCTGCCTCCCGAACTCGCTGAAATCATGGCAAAATTACGTCAAAACGCCCATCGCATGCCGCCGCAGCAGCTGCAAAAGGTTCTGGCGGAACAATGGGGACAGAACTGGCGAAAGCGCTTTTCCCATTTCGGTGCAACCCCGATTGCAGCTGCTTCTATCGGGCAGGTGCATCGCGCCATGCCCGCTGACGGGCGCGACCTTGCGATCAAAGTCCAATATCCCGGCGTCCAGGAGAGCATCGATGCCGATGTAGATAATGTCGCTGCCTTGCTGAAAATATCCAATCTCTTGCCGCGAGAGCTGGATATCGGCCCGCTGCTGGCCGAGGCGAAGAAGCAATTGCATGAGGAAGCCGATTATCGCCGCGAGGGCGAATATCTCACGCGCTTCGGCACGCTGCTTGCCGGTTCGTCGGACTATATTATTCCCGTGCTCGATGAAGAATTCACCACTGATCGCGTCCTGGCCATGAGTTTCGTTGACGGCAAGGCAATTGAAACATTGGCCGATGCGCCGCAGGAAACCCGCAACGCCACGATGCACTTGCTGTTTCAGCTCGTGCTGCGCGAGATATTTGAGTTCGGAATCATCCAATCTGATCCCAATTTTGCCAATTACCGTTATCAGCCGGATACAGGGAAGCTGATATTGCTCGACTTTGGTGCGACGCGGCCCGTGAGCCCTGATATTGCCAAAGCCTATAAAAGGCTGATCGAAGCCGCGTTTAACGGTTATCGCGACGCTGTCCGCAAAGCGGCCCTTGCCGCTGGTTTTGTGAGCGAAACCGGCGTTGCCAAGCACCGTCCCCGCATTGACCGCATGATCGATATAATCCTTGGTGAACTGAACCAGCCTGGCCTGTTTGACTTTAGCGATCGCAGCTTCGTCGAGGCCTTGAGCGATGAAGGCATGGACGTAGCAGCCGATAAAACCGCCTGGCACATTCCGCCGACCGACCTGCTCTTCATTCAAAGAAAAATCAGCGGAACAGCGCTGCTTGCAGCGCGTCTGAAAGCCAAGATTGATGTGCGCGCCATCGTGAGTGAATATCTGGATCTGGGTTAGCGACTGAAGACAAAGCACCAATCGGCTCTCATGATAAAATAACCATATAGGTAAAAATGGCTTGACATTTTCACGCTGTTTCGGTACATAACAAGAACATCAAGAAATCGTGATTCGGGCCATGCGGCTCTGGACTGTCGGCAAGGCCCGCTTTCGGGTTGCCGGATATTTCAGCGCGCAGCCCCATTTTAACGTCCGCGATCCGGGCGGGAGGATAGATATGTCTGAAACAGAGCGAGACAGGAAACAACAAACCCCGAAACAGACCGAAAGACAGCACAATCCGCGTGCAGAGCATAAGGCGGCCAAACAGGCTGTCTTTCTGGAACAGCTGGCAATCACGTCAAGCATCAAGCAATCGGCGAAGGTGGCCGGCATTCCCAATTCCACTTTATATCTATGGCAACAAAATGACCCTGATTTTGCTGCTGCCTGGCTGAAGGCGCTGGCAGAGGGATATGCGCTGCTGGAAATGGAAATGCTGGAGCGCGCCCGGCAAGGCGTAGAGCGCAAGATTTTCTATCATGGCAAGCATGTCGAGACAGTGCGCGACTATGACCACCGAATGGCACTGCAACTGCTGCGCCTGCACAAGGAAACTGTGGCAATGGTCCGCGCGGCGCAGGCAGAGGCCGCCGCAGAACCGGAAACCGTACGCGACACGCTCGATGAAAAACTGAAGAAGATCAACGTGCGGTTGCGCGCTTTTCAGGCGGAAAAACGGCGTAAGAAGCTGGCCGGAAAAAAGCCCGATCACGGCGAAAGCAATGGTGCCGTGCATGGAGCATGATGTCGAAACCGCAGCCGAATTAGGGGCGCTGAATGACGAAGACCGCGCGTATTTTTTGAAGGACTTGGGTCCGCACCATCGCCTTGAATATGAAGCGAGCTGGCACAAATGGGCGCGCAAGGAGCAATTGGCGCCTGCCGGTGACTGGACGGTGTGGATGATCATGGCCGGCCGGGGTTTTGGCAAAACCAGGGCCGGCGCCGAATGGGTCCGTGAAATTGCTGAGGCCGATGGCAGCGCGCGCTTCGCACTGGTCGGTGCCAATTTTGCCGAAGCGCGGATGGTGATGGTTGAAGGAGAAAGCGGGCTGCTGTCAATCGCGCCTGCAAAGACCCGGCCGCTATGGGAGCCGTCTTTGAAACGCCTGCGCTGGCCGGGCGGAGCGGAAGCCTATCTCTATTCAGCCGCAGAACCGGAAGGACTACGCGGGCCGCATCATAGCCATAGCTGGTGCGACGAAATCGCCAAATGGACCAACAATGCCGGACAGGCACAAGCGGCGTGGGATAATTTGAAAATGGGTATGCGGCTTGGCCGGGCCCCGAAAATTACCGCCACGACAACCCCTAGGCCAGTGCCGCTGGTGCGATCACTGGTCGGCGATCGCGGCACGGTCATCACGCGCGGCAGCACCAAGGATAATGTCGCGAACCTGCCCGGCGCGTTCATCAAGGTGATGGAAGCGGACTATGGCGGAACCCGGCTGGGACGACAGGAACTGGACGGGGAACTGATCGAAGAGCTGGAAGGCGCTTTGTGGACACGGGCGATGCTGGAGGATTCAAGGGTTGATCATCACGAAGCCAGTCACACCGAACGCATTGTCATCGGTGTCGACCCGCCCGCTTCTCAAACCGGAGACGCCTGCGGGATCATCGTCGCTGGCTTGCGCAGCGATAAAAAGGCCGTGATCCTGGCCGATGATAGCGTTGCCAAAGCCAGTCCGGAAACATGGGCACGAGCGGTTGCGAAAGCGGCGCGCAAATGGAGCGCCGACCGGGTGATTGCCGAGGCCAATCAGGGCGGCGCGATGGTGAAGTCGGTCCTGCAAGCGGCGGACATTTCTTTGCCCGTTCGGTTGGTACATGCCTCGCGCGGTAAGGTCGCCCGGGCGGAACCGGTCGCGGCGCTGTATGAGGCCGGCCGGGTTTTCCATGCGAGCGCGTTTCCCCGGTTAGAGGACGAGTTGTGCGGGCTGCTTATCGGCGGCGGATATGAAGGACCCGGGCGTTCACCGGACCGGGCAGATGCTTTGGTCTACGCGCTTACCGAATTGATGCTGGGTAAAAAGCGCGAACCGCGAGTGCGGGTTTAGGGAAGATTCTTTACTTATTCCTTCAGGCGCCGGGCGGGCACATCCGTGCCCTTGGCTATCGCGCCATAAGGCGCGGCGGCCAGTCGGCCTTGCCTCCCTACGCTCGGACGATGCTCTGAAAGTGGCACCAGTCCGACGCATAGCGTCGGCAAGCGCGACTGCGCGCCCGAGCTTATGCGAGGAAAGCCAAGCGGGCGGATGCCCGCGCCCGGCGCTTGAGGTCAAACAAAAAAGGACACAACAACCATGACATTTTGGCAAAATCTAACCCTCGCCTTCAAGGGCGGTGGGCAGCAAACACGGCCGCCTTTGGGGCGCAGCTATATCGGCACCTATGGCGGTGCTTCCTTTACCGGCGAGGCACCTTTTTCTTATGAGGGCCAGGTGCGCGAGGCTTATGTCCGCAACGCGGTTGCGCAGCGCGCTGTGCGGATTGTCGCGGAAGGCGTCGGCGGGGCGCCGCTCGCACCGATGGATGACGCGCTCACATCGCTCGTCAATGCGACCAGCGCGGGCCAATCACTGCTCGAAACCATCGCCGCGCATCTGCTCTTACACGGCAACGCCTATGTGCAGCTCATATGCGGCGCCGAGGATCAGCCTGCCGAGCTTTTCGCGCTGCGGCCTGACCGGATCACGATTGAATCCGATGCCAAAGGCTGGCCGGCCGCTTATGTCTATCGCGCTGGCGAACATCAGACACGGATAGCGGCACAGGATGAAAGGGGGCGCCCCGCGATCATCCATATAAAAGCGTTTCACCCGACCGATGACCATTATGGCCTTGGCTGTCTCGGCGCTGCGGCGAAGGCGGTGGCGGTGCACAATGCGGCGGCGCAGTGGAACAAGGCGCTGCTCGACAATGCCGCGCGGCCATCAGGTGCGCTGGTATTTGATCCCGGGCCGGACGGGTCGGTCTTGTCGGCCGACCAGTTTGATCGGTTGAAGGCCGAGATGGAGGCGAGTTTTTCGGGATCCGGCAATGCCGGCCGGCCGATGCTGCTGGAAGGCGGCCTGAAATGGCAATCGATGAGCATGACGCCGGCGGACATGGATTTCGTTGCGTTGAAAGCCGCCGCTGCCCGGGAGATCGCGCTGGCTTTCGGCGTCCCGCCAATGCTGCTCGGGCTGCCCGGGGATAATAGCTATGCGAACTATAAAGAAGCCAATCGCGCGCTGTGGCGGCTGACCATATTGCCGCTGGCGGGCAAGATTTTGGACGGGCTGGCAGGCGGTCTGCGCCTGTGGTGGCCCGATGCAAAACTCACCATCGATCGCGATCAGATACCCGCGCTATCCGAAGATCGGGAACGCTTATGGCAACAAGTGAGCGGGGCTGATTTTCTATCGCCGGAAGAGAAGCGCAGCCGTCTTGGAATAGATTAGAGGTGGGAAGTTTGTTTATTTGACCTCAAGCGCCGGGCGGGCGGATGCCCGCGCCCGGCGCCTGAGGTCAGAAAAAGGAAACCCAAACTATGCAAAATGAAGAAATGCTCGCCCGCCTCGTGGCGCAGGCGGAAGGCGATGGGGCTGACCTGGTCACGCTCCGCGCGATAGTGGAGGAAGCAACCGACAGCGGTGCGGAGCGCGTGCTCGACCGGCTGGGTCTTGCCGATCACAAGGCACAGGATGATCTCGATGAGCTGCGCGAATTATTGCGCGCATGGCGTGATGCCAAGGCGAGCGCTTGGAAGGCGGCGATAACCTGGGTCATTCGCGGTGCGCTGGCGCTGCTGCTGATCGGCATCGCTATGCGTTTCGGTTTCGGGAATCTGGTTACATGAGCGTCATCCGCTTCGCTGGCTATGCCGCGATCTTTAACCGCATCGACAAAGGGGGCGATGTGATCCGGCCTGGTGCCTTTGGGACACTGGCCATGGGACAGTCGCTGCCGCTGCTTTGGCAACACAGCGCCGAGCAACGTATCGGTAAAATCACTTATGCCCGCGAAGACAAGCGCGGCCTTAGAGTGATCGGCAATTTGTTGACCACGACAAGAGCGGGACGCGAAGCAGCGGCGATGCTTGCGGACGGTGCGGTAAAGGGCCTGAGCTTTGGCTATCGCGTGAAGCAGGCGATCGGGCAGCGGCCCAGAGAGCTGCGCAATCTCGACGTCGCGGAAATCTCGCTGGTGACCTGTCCGATGCAGCCATTGGCGCAGGTGCATTTCATCGCCTGATCCCGACATGCTCAATGCGAGATGTGGACCACCCAATCGAATTTTCACTCACCAGAAAGGAATAACATGAATATTTCCAATACTCCCCTCGAAACCAAAGCCGACACGCTGGAGGATAGTTTCGACACGGTGCTGATGGCCGAAGATATCGCGGAACTGCGCAGCGATGTTGATGGGCTCAAGACGCAGATGGCCGACATTTCGAAAGCTTCGGCGCGGCCCGTTTTGGCCGGAGATGACGAAGGCACAAAAGGCATGGCGTCTTCCCTTGCTGCGCGCAATTTCACATCCAAATATCTGCGCCGCGGCGATCATAGCGGCGTTGAGCTGAAAAGCTTTTCCGGCGCATCCGGTCCCGAAGGCGGCTTTGCGGTGCCGCAGGAAATCGACGCGCTAATCGGCCGGACGCTGAAGGACATTTCGCCAATCCGTTCGATTGCGACTGTGGTGCAGACCGGCAGCGCGGGTTATCGCAAGCTCGTTACCGACGGCGGCACGCCATCGGGATGGGTCAGCGAAACCGCAGGACGGCCCGAAACCGAAACGCCCAATTTCAACGAAATCGCCCCGCCGACCGGAGAGTTATATGCCAATCCGGCGGCGTCTCAGGCGATGCTCGATGATGCGGCCTTTGATGTCGAGGCCTGGCTATCCGATGAAATTGCCCGCGAATTTGCACAAGCCGAGGGCGCCGCCTTTGTCGGCGGTTCCGGGGTCAACC
>JBCBZY010000237.1:0-4593 GCA_039815115.1 Pseudomonadota bacterium
CGCGCGCTTGGAAAATCCTGGGCGCCGGTGTTTTGGCGGCGCCATTTCCGTCTATCCTTTCATTTCCGTCTCAGGGTGGTCCAAAATCATGAAGTAACCGTTTATGCGGTGGTCAGCACGCCGCGGAAGATTTCGTCTTCCATGGCACGACCTGTTCCGATCGCAACGCAGGCCAGCGGATCTTCGGCGACAGTTACCGGCAGGCCGGTTTCCTCGCTCAGCGCCTCGTCCAGTCCCGAAATCAAAGCGCCGCCTCCGGTCAGCACAATTCCCTGATCCACAATGTCGGCCGCCAGTTCCGGCGCCGTATTTTCCAGTGCGATGCGGACGCCTTCGATGATGGTTCCAATGGGTTCGCCCAGCGCTTCTGCAATCTGGCCCTGGTTGATCGAGATTTCTTTCGGTACCCCGTTCACCAGATCACGTCCCTTGATGTGGATGGTGTGGCCGATGCCATCAGCCGGAGCCATTGCGACACCGAAATCCTTCTTGATCCGCTCGGCAGTTGTTTCACCGATCAGCAGATTGTGATGCCGACGGACATAGGAGACAATTGCTTCGTCCATCTTGTCGCCGCCGGTCCGGACGGAAGTCGTGTAAGCGAGACCGCGCAGTGACAGCACCGCAACCTCGGTTGTCCCGCCACCCACATCGACAACCATGGAGCCAATGGGTTCGGTAACCGGCATATCGGCACCGATCGCGGCCGCCATCGGTTCCTCGATCAGGAACACCTGGCTCGCGCCGGCATTGGAGGCGGCATCACGAATGGCACGGCGCTCGACTGACGTGGATCCGCTGGGTACGCAGATGACGATTTCGGGATAGCTGAACAGCTTGCGCTTGCCGTGGACTTTCTGAATGAAATGCTTGATCATCTGCTCGGCCACATCGATGTCGGCAATCACGCCGTCACGCAGAGGCCGGATCGCTTCGATACTGTCGGGCGTCTTGCCCATCATCATCTTCGCGTCATTGCCAACAGCTTTGACTTTTTTGACACCATTTGACGTTTCAATGGCGACAACGGACGGTTCATTGAGGACGATTCCCTGACCGCGGACATAGACAACCGTGTTGGCGGTTCCCAGATCGATCGCCATATCCTGCGACCTGAACTTGAACAGATTTCCAAATACCATATTTTTATCCGTATTTTCTTATATTTGCAGCAGTTGCCGCGGCTTCATACCAAAGCGCTTCACTTGCTGAACGGGGGCTGAAAACAACCATAGTGTCTTTCAGTATTTTCCCCCGAAAATCAAGGCTCGCCTGGGCAAGTCGCTTGGGCTAGGAATGACGTCATGTCAATAAGAAGACTCCCTGACAGCCTGATCAACCGCATCGCCGCCGGTGAAGTGGTCGAGCGCCCAGCCAGCGCGCTCAAGGAGCTGGTGGAAAACGCGATTGATGCTGGATCGACACAGATTGATGTCCGGCTCGAACAGGGTGGACTCGCGCTCGTCGAGGTGGCCGACAACGGGTGCGGGATGGGCCGCGATGACATTGCACTGGCGCTGGAACGTCATGCTACGTCGAAATTGCCGAACGAAGCGATCGAGCTTGTTACGACCATGGGCTTTCGAGGTGAGGCATTGCCTTCGATCGCCAGTGTCGCAAAGCTCACCATCGAAAGCCGGGAAAAATCGGGCGATGGCTGGTCAAGGATCGTGGATCATGGCGAACTGGTGCATGACGGCCCGGCGGCCATTCCACCGGGTACGCGGGTTCGTGTCGAGGAACTGTTTGCCAAGGTTCCGGCGCGGCGGAAATTCCTGCGCACCGCGCGTAGTGAATATGCCGCCTGTGTCGATGTGGTTCGTCGTCTCGCCATGGCGCGTCCGGATATCGGATTTACGGTTGAGCATGCCGGCCGCAAACCGATTGCGGTGCAGGCGGGAGACACCGGACCCAACCGGGTCGCCGCGCTGACCAACCGCGAGCTCGCGGCCAACAGCATCGCCGTGAATCTGCAGCGTGAGACTGTCCACCTGACCGGCGTGGCCGGATTGCCCACCTTCAACCGCGGCGTGGCCGATCACCAGTTTCTGTTCGTCAATGGCCGTCCGGTCAAGGATCGGTTGCTGACAGGCGCAGTGCGCGGGGCTTATGCTGAAATGCTCGCCCGGGACCGTCATCCGGTGGTTGCTCTGTTTGTCGATATGCCGCCTGATCTTGTTGATGTGAACGTCCATCCGGCGAAGACCGAAGTCCGCTTTCGGGAACCGGCCATGATCCGGGGCATGATTGTCAGCGGGTTGCGCCGCGCGCTGGATGAAGGCGGGTTTCGCGCTGTGCAGCGGCCTGCAGAATCGGCGCTTGCGCACTGGCAAACAGAACCAGCCACTCCCGAGCCCCAGACAAGCATTTTTGCTCGCCAGCCAGTCCCGCACACGGGAGCGACGATCGAATCGCAGGCTTATCCATCGGCGACCGGTGCGGCTATGACTGCCTTGCTTGACGAAAAGTCGGACTATGCCGGGGCGGTATCAAGTGAAGATATTGCACCACTCATGGGCAGGGCGGCAGAAGCAACAGAAGCGGTGCCCGAAGCGACCGCACACCCGCTGGGGGTTGCCCGCGGGCAGGTCGCCAAGACCTATATCGTAGCCGAAGCCGAAGATGGTCTCGTGATTGTTGACCAGCATGCGGCCCATGAGCGTCTTGTTCTGGAACGGATGCGCAAGGCGGTGGAAGGCGGCAAGGTAGCTTCACAGGCCATGCTGATGCCCGAAGTTGTGGAACTGGACGAAATTGCCTGCGACCGTCTGGAGAGCCGGACAGAGGAACTGTCAGGATTTGGTCTGGAACTGGAGCGCTTTGGTCCTTCCGCTGTGCTTGTGCGCGCCACACCCGCAATGCTCGGATCGGGAGACGTTCGTGGCCTCGTGACGGACCTGGCAGATGAACTGGGCGCATTTGACGAGGCCTTGAGCCTCAAGGAACGTATCGACCATGTGGCCTCGACCATGGCATGTCACGGATCGGTGCGGGCAGGGCGGGTGCTCAACGTACCGGAAATGAATGCCTTGCTCAGGGAAATGGAAGTGACGCCCCATAGCGGTCAATGCAATCACGGCCGACCAACCTGGGTCAAGCTCGCGCACGGGGATATCGAAAAGCTGTTTGGCAGAAAGTAAGGTAAGCTTGCTTCGGAAAAATAGCGGAAGGGGACATGTTTCTTGCCCCCTTCCGCCACCGGGTCATTGCGGACCACTTGCTGTGTTGCTGGCCAGAAGTCCGGACCGGAGCCGGAATACATGGCAGTCAGCACCGGGTGATCGATTTTGCCAACCACTTGTGCAGTCAGATCATCGCGGCACTCCCGGCGGCTGCGGGGCGAAGATACAATACTTGCCTGGCGGCATGCGCGGCGAACCTTCCGGTTGATGCGTTGTGAAACGCGTTCAACTCCGGACTGAGTCGAAAGTTCGCTTGCATAATAGCGAACTTCAACAGTTTCTGCCTGGGCTGATCCGGCACTTGCCAGCAGAATCAAGGCGGTAGCTCCTGCGGCCATAATGTTGGCTGTAATATTTCTGGACATCGTATTTTTCCTTTCGGGCCTTCGACGGGATTGTCGATGACCGGAGAAATACGGACGATCAGCGCGAACATCCTGCGAGCAATCTGGAAAGAATCCGGAGAACGGGAATTCCATAATTTTCCCATAATTGGAGCAATATGTGTACAATGGAGCCATCGCCGGACGTTGTGACAGAGCAGTTCCGGTCATCATCTTGAGGCAACAGGACAAGTGGATCATTTGACTGGCAAGCTGCACGAAGGCGAATATCAGCAGATACAATTTGGTGATTTCGTTTTGGACATCCGGGACGAACGGCTGTTCGGGCCGTCCGGATCGATAGCCATCGGTCGCAAGGCGTTCGGTGTTCTGCTGGAACTTGTCACCAATCAGGGTTTGCTCGTTACCAAGGAAGAGCTTTTTGATCAGGTGTGGCAGGGGACTATCGTTTCGGACTCCGCTCTGACCTCTGTGATCAAGGAAATCCGACTGGCGTTGGGCGACAAGCGTGGTCGGAAAGGGTTGATCGAAACTGTATATGGCAGAGGTTACCGGTTCACCGGCAAAGCGCATGCGGTTGAAAACCAAAAGGCCGTTCGGGAAACATATCTGTCGGTCACGGATTTCGAAAAGCTTCTCCAGATCGGCAAGCCCCCGCAATTGTTCGTACCGGCATTTGATGTCAGTGCCACGATTGGCCAGCAGCCAGCCTTTGCCGTTATGCTCCGGGAACAGGTATTGTTCGCCCTGACGCGGTTTCGGGACATCAGCATCGTATCAGAAGAACAGCGTCATGCAGCGCTTTCTCATGTGGAAAGTGGGTCAAGGGACTATCGGCTGGAAGTGACGGTTTTTGGTGAAAGTCCGGATCTTCGAATTTCGTTGCGGGTTACCAGAGCAGACGATCAAGGCATTGTCTGGACGGATATTGCGCAGATGCCGACGTCTGAAGCGCAACCGCTTGTCGGGCTCCTCGTCAACCGCATCGTCACGGCGGTTGTACCGCAAATTGAGTCCGATCTTGTCGCAAGGGCCCCCGACATACCTGCGGACGTGTTCGACCAATA
>JBCBZY010000280.1:0-3917 GCA_039815115.1 Pseudomonadota bacterium
CATTTGGGCTCCTTATGCGACTCGTATATAGCTAATGAGAATAGATCGCAATAGCAAAAGTGGAGAGATTTGCGGAAATGCTATCCGCTATTGGCGAACCGATTTTGCCGAGCTAGTTGATGAGTATGAAAAAGGCTTCTTTGCTTCCGTCCGTTCTTTTTTTTGCCAGTGTGCCGGCTTTGGCTGTTCCTGCAGAATACGGAGCGCCGCTGGAACCCGGGGAGCCGACAGCAAATCAGACCGAGATTTCGGCTCCAGCATTTTGGCAGCTCATGCAAAGCGATTTGAAAGAAGCTTTTGCAGAACTTGAGTCGAGTATGGAACTGGTCCTTGAGGAAATCCTGACACCGACCGGCGCACCTAAGACAAAGTGGCGGGAGTCGGGAGAAGACATTGCAGCCATATTGGCTTCGCTCCCGGGTGGGCCAACCGCAAACGCGTTGCTGACCACCGGAGAAGTGCCCACATTGACCTTTTTCGGGCCGATTCCCCCTGGGCTGATGGACGGCTGGCAGCTGGTTCAGGCCGGAGTCAATTCTGTTGCACCAGCGGATGCTGCATCAGGAGGCTTTGTTGCTATTGGGCGTCGCCATCTCGCCTTTTCCGATGACCGAGCCACGGAAAACCTGGACAATGCCTATTGCACACGCAGTGATGTGGAGGAATTTGCAAGTCACGTGCGTGTTTATCGCGATGAACGATTTCCTTTCGATGCCTCGTCTGAAACGGACCGGGATCCGGAAATCGAAGCAATGGCGCTACACCATATTCTCGGTATGATGGGGAATCCCCAAGTTTGCATAATCTACGAAGCCATCGACCAGAATAGTTTTCGGGAAGTGACCTACACCCGAAATGGTGAACCGCTGGGAAATGCTGACACCGACAGTGAGCCGTCACGCATCGTACAAAATTTTGATTTCCGCGAACAATTGACGTCTCAAATGACCAGTTCGCTCTTTGACGAGGATGTCGACCCGGAGAACGAGGAATAGCTGGCTGATCGGCCTAGCTGATCCGCAATTTCTGAACCTCTCCCCGTGCCAGCGAACGCCACAGCCATTCCAGCGGGCCGTACCGATAATGCGCCAGCCACGGTTTCGACCAGAGCAGCATGAGGCCCCAGGCGGCAATGACGAACAGAGTGAGCTCCGCCCGGCCAAACTGTCCGAACAGCCCCAGGCCCCAGCCATAGAAGAGGAAGGTCATCAGGATGCTGGTGCCGAGATAATTGGTGAAAGCCACGCGTCCGGCAGCCGCAATCCGCTGGAGTAGGGGGCCATGTGCCAGCTTCCGGATCAGCAGGATCAGCAGCGCGGCAAAGCCCACGGTCAGCAATAGCCGCGAGGGGATCGACCAGGCCAGCGCCGCGTTAAAAGCTATCAGCGGATCGAAATCCGAGGCGTAGACCAGCCAGGCGAGCGGCACGACCAGCACCAGGCCCCATCCAGTCAGACGCAGGCCGAGCGAGCGGTAGCGCGCATCGTCCCATTGCCCGGTCATGAAGCCATTTTTGTAGAGCGCCATGCCCAGCATCATGAAGGGCAGGGTTTCGGTACCGCTGGTCAGCACCAAAGACAGAGGTCCGTACCAGTGGTTAGTCAGCTTGTCAGCGAGGATCTGGGCATAGCTGCCCTGATAGAGCGCGATCTCCTGCGAAATCATCTCCGGACTGAGCGCGATTTCCGCCAGCATTTCCTGAAAATCTGTATCCATCGCTGAGCCCGGGCCTGCTACCTGCGCCTGATATTGCAGGTAGAACATACTGCCCATGAACAGCAGATAAGCGATAAATCCCATCGCATAGATGAGCAGCGCCTTGCGGATCAGCTCGTCGCAGTCCCAGTCGGCCATAAACCAGGCGAGGCAGCCGATCACAGCATAGAGAAACAGAATATCACCGAACCAGACCAGGAAGAAATGGGCGAGGCCGAACAGCGCCAGCCAACCCATGCGCGAGAAATGCACTTTGGCGGCATTTTCTCCTTTGGCCTCGGCGCGCGCGATGACCAGCATCATGCTGGCCCCGAACAACAGAGTGAACAGTCCGCGCATCTTGCCGTCAACAAAGATGAAGGACAGAAACCAGCTGATCGTGTCGGCGCTGTTCGACGCGCCATGAATCGCGGGATTGATATAGGCGAGCTCGGGCAGCGCAAAGGCGATGATATTCATCAGCAAAATGCCCATGACGGCAAATCCGCGCAGGGCATCCAGCTCGATGTGGCGCGGCAAGGCCGATGTCGCTGTGGTCATGCGGGAGGTTGTCCTTCTATCGACGGGGCCATGACAGGCTTTGCGTCCAGCGGCTCAAAGCCACGAAGCAATCTGATCCAGCGGTTTCTTGAACGTGGCATGTTTGGGGATCGTGGCATCCGCTGCAGGTTTGCCGACTACCAGCACCATCATCGGTTTCTCATCCGATGGCCGGTCACAGATCTGGTTGAGAAATTTCATCGGGTTGGGGGTATGCGTCAGCGTCGCCAGCCCGGCGTCATGCAGTGCGGTGATCAGCATGCCGGTGGCAATGCCGACGCTTTCATTGACATAATAATTCTGTTTCTTCTCGCCGGGGAACATCCCGCCCTTGCGCTGACCGAATATCACGATGAGATAAGGCGCGGTTTCCAGAAACGGCTTGTCGGCATCGGTGCCCAGCGGTTCCAGGGCCTCGATCCATTCGTCGCTGGCTTTCGTTTCATAAAATTCCCGCTCTTCCTGTTCCGCCGCTTCGCGCAGGGCCGCTTTCTTGTCCGCAGATTCGATGACCGCAAAATGCCAGGGCTGGTGTTTGGCCCCGTTAGGTGCGGTTCCGGCGGCCAGCAAAGCATGTTCGATCACTGCACGTGGCACCGGCTCGTCGGTAAAATAGCGACAGGTGCGCCGGGTCCTTATCGCCTCGTAAAAAGCCTTTGCGCGGGCGATGCGTTCATCGTCCGAATAGTCCGGCAAATCGGTATAGGGCAGGGTTTCATGAGGCTGCATAATATGGTCCCGCGATCAGGCTGGCATGAGAGCGGATCAGATAGCCCACGGCGCGATCAGAGGAAAGCGCCATTCTACTATTGACAGTGATGTAAGTAATGGCTAGAGGCAGAATCATGAAGATTCAACATGACTTTGCCGCCGGTCAGGGCGGAACAGCAACCGAACCGCCCATGGTCCATCCCGAGCGACCGGTACCCCGCTTTCGTCCGCTGAAAGCGCTGCACCATTTTCGCGAGCTGCTGAAAGACAAGGAAGATACGGAGCAAGTCTTCCACATTTTCGAGTGTCTGCCGCGCAAGAATTTCCGCTCGGACGCCCAGGCCTTTGCGCTGAGTGAAACCGGTCAGACCGTCCGGGCACAGGAACCTTCGCTGCCGGATCTGCTCGACGATCATGACCGGCTGCGGGCCATGCCCGAAGGCAGCCTCGCTCATGCCTATTGCGATTTCATGGAACAGGAAGGCCTGACCGCGGCCGGACTCGTCGCGGAATCCGACAAGTTTCAGCAAAAGCGCTATGGCGACCTGATCGAATGGTATGGCTATCGCCAGCGCGATACCCATGATCTGCTGCACGTGCTGACTGGCTATGGCCGCGATGCGCTGGGTGAGCAGTGCGTGCTGGCTTTCACCTATGGCCAAAGCCCGGCCCTGGGTCACTTGTTCATTGCCTATGGCGGCGGACTGAACATGAAGCAGACCGTGAAAAGCAAGGCACCGATTTTCAAGGCGATCCGCGAAGCCCAGAAAATGGGCCGCGCCTGTCCGAAGATTACCGACCGCTCCATCACCGACCTGCTGGCCCGCCCGCTCGACGAAGTGCGCCGCGAATTCGGCATTGGCACGCCGAAATATTACCAGCAGTCGCACGAGATTTACAAGTCAGAGGGAATTGATCCCTATGATCTGCTGGCGGAAGGCGAAGCGAAA
>JBCBZY010000232.1:0-4705 GCA_039815115.1 Pseudomonadota bacterium
CTCACTGAGCCCGTCAAAATCCATCGGCGCGTCCATGATCTGCTCGGCTGGCACCAGTGGAACCGATGACCCGCCCGGAATAACCGCCAGCAAATTGTCCCAGCCACCGGTAATGCCGCCGCAATGCTTTTCGATCATGTCCTTGAACGGGATCGACATGGCTTCCTCGAATACCGCCGGTTTTTCGACATGGCCCGAAACCTGGAACAGCTTCGTGCCCTTGTTATTCTCGCGCCCGAAGCTGGAGAACCAGTCGGCGCCGCGCCGCATGATGGTTGGAACGACTGCGATGCTCTCGACATTGTTCACCGTCGTCGGACAGCCATAGAGGCCCGCACCTGCCGGAAATGGCGGTTTCAGGCGCGGCTGACCCTTTTTGCCTTCGAGGCTTTCTATCATCGCGGTCTCTTCACCGCAGATATAGGCCCCTGCCCCGCGATGGACGAAGACATCGAAATCATAGCCGGACTTGGCGGCATTTTTCCCGATCAGGCCCGCATCATAGGCTTCCTTGACGGCCGCCTCCATGACCTTGGCTTCCATGATATATTCGCCGCGGATGTAGATATAGGCCGCCCGCGCGCGCATCGCGAAGCCGGCGATCAGCGCGCCCTCGATCAACTTGTGCGGATCATTGCGCAGGATTTCGCGGTCCTTGCAGCTGCCTGGCTCGGATTCATCGGCATTGATCACGAGGAAGCTCGGCTTGGGCGATTCCTTCGGCATAAAGGACCATTTCAGTCCCGTTGGGAACCCGGCCCCGCCACGTCCACGCAGGCCCGACGCCTTGATTTCCTCGATAATCTTGTCATTGCCGAGCTTGATCAGATCGGCGGTTTTATCCCAGTCGCCACGCGCTTCGGCCTCTTTCAGGCCCCAGTGCTGGAATCCGTAGACATTGGTGAAAATGCGATCCTTGTCCTGCAGGAAATCAAAGCCCATTACTTTTTCCTCCCGCGGCCCCAGATGCCGCCAATGACGCCAATGGCGACCACTGCGAGCGCAACCCAGCCTGCATATCCGTCGAGAAACATGGCACTAACATCCTCCCTGAAGCGCAGCTTTGGGGAGGTGGCGTGCCGAAGGCACGACGGAGGGGCCCTTCTTCGCGGCAAGAATGGCGCATTGCCCCTCCACCGCTTCGCGGTCCCCCTCCCCATGCTTCGCACGGGGAGGATTATAATGTTCGAACATCACCATTCTCCCCGGTAGTCATGATTGGCATCGACCATTTCCTTGAGATTGGTCGGGCCACCGGCGGCTTCACTGGTCTTGCGACCGATTTGCGACCCCGGCTGGACCTCTTTGCCCTCGGCGAGATCTTCCAGAATTTTCGTCGTGATATCGTAGTCCAGATCTTCGTAATTATCGTCATTGATCTGGACCATCGGCGCGTTGGAGCAATTGCCCATACACTCGACCTCGGTCAGCGTGAACAGCCCGTCGGGCGTCGTCTTGCCCTTCGCCATACCCTTGTTTTTGCACGCCGCCATCACGTCATCACTGCCGCGCAGCATGCAGGGCGTGGTGCCGCAAACCTGCACATGATAGCGGCCCACCGGCGCGAGATTGTACATGGTGTAGAATGTCGCGACTTCGTAAGCGCGCATATAGGGCATGTCGAGATAGGCGGCGACATATTCGATCACCGGCACCGGGAGCCAGCCCTGTGTTTTCGTGTCCGCACCAACCTGACGTTGCGCCAGATCGAGCAAGGCCATGACGGCAGATTTCTGGCGGCCTTCCGGATATTTGGCAACCTGCCACTTGGCGAGCTCATCATTCTCCGGCGTAAAGGCAAAATCACCCCATTTTGCACGGACTTCGGTTTCGTCGGGAATTGCTGCAGCTTCGCCCATTATGCACTCCCCCCAAACTCGTCACCCTGAACTTGTTTCAGGGCCCATTTCCGATCGTCACTCAGGTTCTGAAACGGCACGATGGATGCTGAAACAGGTTCAGCATGACGATTGTTATAGCCGGTCGTGCCCGGAATATTGGGAACTTCGATCATCACCGGTCACACTCCCCGAACACCACGTCGATCGCGCCGAGGATGGCGGTTGCGTCGGGCAGCATGTGGCCCTTGGTCATGAAGTCCATTGCCTGCAGATGCGAAAAGGCGGTCGGGCGGATTTTGCAGCGATAGGGCTTGTTGCTGCCGTCGCTGACCAGATAGACGCCAAATTCGCCTTTCGGGCTTTCGGTGGCGACATAGACTTCACCGGCGGGCACGTGAAAGCCCTCGGTATAGAGTTTGACGTGGTGCATCAGCGCTTCCATCGACTGCTTCATCTCGCCGCGCTTGGGCGGGACGATCTTGCGGTCAGTTGAAGCGACCGGACCGTCGGGCATGTCATTCAGACATTGGCGCATGATCCGCGCGCTCTGTCGCACTTCCTCGACCCGGACCATGAAGCGGTCATAGCAGTCGCCTTGGGTGCCGACAGGAATGTCAAATTCCATACGGTCATACACATCATAAGGCTGCGATTTGCGCAGGTCCCAGGCAATACCGCTGCCGCGGATCATCGGGCCGGAAAAGCCCCAGCGCACGGCGTCGTCTTTTGATACTGTCGCGATGTCGACATTGCGCTGCTTGAAGATCCGGTTGTCGACGACCAAGCTCATCGCGTCTTCAAACAATGTCGGAAACTCGTCCAGCCAGTCGGCCATGTCGGTGAGCAATTTCAACGGTACATCCTGATGGACGCCGCCGGGCCGGAACCAGGCGCTGTGCATGCGCGCGCCCGAGGCCCGTTCAAAAAATTCCAGGCATTGCTCGCGAATTTCGAAAATCCAGATATTGGGCGTCATCGCGCCGACATCCATGACATGTGCGCCGATATTGAGCATGTGATTGCAGATCCGGGTCAGTTCGGCAAACAGCACCCGCAGATACTGGCCGCGCTCCGGCACCTCCAGATCGAGCAATTTCTCGATCGCCAGCACATAGCTATATTCCATCGCCAGCGGTGAACAATAGTCCAGCCGGTCGAAATAGGGCAGCGCCTGCAGATAGGTCTTGTGTTCGATCAGCTTCTCGGTGCCGCGATGCAGCAGGCCGACATGCGGATCGACCCGTTCCACGATCTCGCCGTCCAGCTCCATCACCATCCGCAAAACGCCATGCGCCGCCGGATGCTGGGGGCCGAAGTTGATCGTGTAATTCTCGATCGTGACGTCACCAACCGTGGGATCAGCCTCGTCCGTCTTGCCCTGCAATTCGTCGATATAGTCAGCCACAATTGCCTCCTTGAGCGCAATTGTGCCCCTGTGGAAACAGGGGCCCATCTCCAACCCTTGCGTCCAGATGACAAATCCTGAGATGGGTTCCTGCCTGCGCAGGAACACGGTGAACGTTATGTATCATTCGCCGTCTCCTTCTTCGCTCTTCTCGTCACCGTGCAGGATATAATCTGCGCCTTCCCATGGTGACATGAAGTCGAAGCTGCGGAAATCCTGTGCCAACTGCACTGGCTCATAGATCACCCGTTTATCTTCTTCCGAATAGCGCATTTCAACATAACCGGTGAGCGGGAAGTCCTTGCGGAAAGGATGCCCCTGAAAACCGTAATCCGTCAGGATGCGGCGCAAATCGGTATTGCCGTCAAACAGCACGCCATAGAGATCGAAAACCTCGCGCTCGAGCCAGCCGGCCACTTCCCAGATATGGGTGACCGTCGGCACCGGTGTATCTTCATCCGTGGAAACTTTCACCCGGACACGATGATTTTTGGTCAGGCTGAGCAAATGGTACACGATCTCGAACCGTTCAGCGCGATCCGGATAATCCACGCCAGCAATTTCAACCAGCTGTTGATATTCGTGATCATCCCGCAATTTCGTCAGAACCGCCGGCAGCTTCTTGCGATCCACGGTGAAGCTGATTTCACCATAGGCCTCCACCGTGTCGAGCACGGCTGCGCCTAGCGATTTGGCAAGCGCGTCGGCAACACCTTCGTTGCTGGAAATGGCGGGGGCACTATGTGGCATCGTTGTCGACCCTCTCTATCGTTCCAGCGTTCCGATGCGGCGGATTTTCCGCTGTAACTGCATCACGCCATAGAGAAGCGCCTCGGCCGTCGGAGGACAACCGGGGACATAGATATCGACCGGGACGATTCGGTCACAGCCACGAACAACCGAATAGCTGTAATGGTAATAGCCACCGCCATTGGCGCAGCTGCCCATCGAGATCACATATTTGGGATCCGACATCTGGTCATAGACCTTGCGCAGCGCCGGCGCCATCTTGTTGCACAGCGTTCCGGCGACAATCATGACGTCAGACTGACGCGGGCTGGCGCGCGGGGCGGCACCAAAACGCTCCATGTCATAACGCGGCATGTTCACGTGGATCATCTCGACTGCACAGCAGGCGAGCCCAAAAGTCATCCACCAGAGTGAGCCTGTGCGGGCCCATTGAAAAAGCTCTTCGGTCGACGTGACCAGAAAACCCTTGTCATTGACCTCGGAATTCAGATCCTTGAAAAAGGCCTCATCGGGGGCTGTGTCCGCCCGCATCGGCGTTCCATCGGCATTGAGAATGGCCGAACCCGGGGTATTGGTCTCTACTCCCATTCCAGCGCTCCCATTTTCCACTCATAAATGAAGCCGACAGTGAGAATGATCAGGAAGATCATCATGCTGCTCCAGCCCACCCAGCCGGTCTGGTCAAGCGACACCGCCCAAGGAAACAGGA
>JBCBZY010000317.1:0-3226 GCA_039815115.1 Pseudomonadota bacterium
CCGCTGCTCAAGACGCACAACAGCGCGCGTCAACGAACAGCCGGAAAATCCGGCTCTTTCTCAACACACCTCAACATAATTTTATGTTTGAGATCCCCACGACTCTGGTTGTCAGACTAATAACCAGCCGCGCCATTGCAAGCAGAACATGGTAATATACCCAAAATGGGTATTTCTCTTATCCCCTTGATATATTGTCCGTTTTTGACAAGTTCCGCTCAGCGCTCCCGCCCTGCTTCGTCCATGGTTTTCGCGAGCGGAGACAGCAGATACTGGATGATCCGGCGCTCGCCGGTCTTGATTTCCGCCTGCACCGCGAGGCCCGGTCCGATGGGCTGCTGCACGCCGTTGACCATCAGGTGGCGCTTGTTCAGCCGGATCCGCGTGGCATAGACCAGACCGAGATTTTCATCCTGGATTGCGTCGCGGCTGATATTGTCTACCACGCCCTCGATCAGGCCGTAATCGGTGAAGTTATACGCCTCCAGCTTCACCCGCACCGGCTGGCCCTCGAAGATGAAACCGACATCCTTGTTGAGGATCTGGGCATTGACCTGGACCTCGGCATCGTCGGGCACGATCACCATGATCGGCTCGGCCGGCTGCACCACCCCGCCAATGGTGGTCAGGGTGAGCTGCTGGACGGTGCCGTCAACCGGCGAACGGATTTGCTGAAATTCCCGGCGGCGGGCAGATTTCTGCAACTCCGCTCCGGCGAGCGCACTGCGGTCTTCCGCTTCCGCCATTTCCGCGATCGCGCCGCGTCCGAAGGACTGGCGCAGGCGGGCGATCTGCGCCTGCAAATTGCCGATCGCCGCCCGGGCCTGCGCGGCGTTGGCGCGCTGAACCTCGATATTCTGGATATGCTCGACGCGCAGCTGGTCGAATTCGAGCAGCCGCAGCTTCGAGAAATAGCCCTTGTCGGCCAGCTCCTGCCGCGCCGCCATCTGCTGGTCGAGCAGTGGCAGGGTTTGCTCGAGCTTGGTGATCTCGGCCTGCGCCCCAGCCAGTTCCGCCTGACGTTCGGCGCGCTGCTGGCGGAGGCTGGCGCTTTCGGCCTCGAATTCCGCGATCGCCAGCCCGATAAACCGCCGTTGAGTCTCGGCAATGGCCTCCGGCGTCCCCGGAGGCGCGCGGAAGCTCGCGTCGCGTCCCTGCAAATGGCGCAGCAAGGCATCATTGCGCGCCTGGATGATATCCGCCGACATCAGCTGCTGCGCGCTCTGGGTCTCGTCGGCATTGCTGATCGTGGGGTCCAGTTCGACCAGCAATTGTCCCTTCTTGACCCGCTCGCCATTTTTGACATGGATCGCCCGGATCGATCCGATCTCGATCGGCTGGATGATCTTGCTGCTGGTCGAGGGCACCACCTTGCCGGTCGCGGTGGCCACCACATCAACCTTGCCGATAAACGACCAGAGCAGCGCGATGGCGAACAGGCTGCACAGGATCAGCAGCAGCCAGCGGAGGCCGGGACTAGCGGGCTTTTCCATGATTTCCAGCGCCGCCGGCAGAAATTCGTGATCGCTTTGCGGCTTGGCGTTGTCATCCGCCACATTCTGCTGTTTCCAGCTTTCGCGGAAAATCATCCAGTGCCGGGCCAGGCCCGGGAACCGGCGGGCAAAATACCCCTCTTTCGGTGGTTCATCGACCGTGGCTTCTGCGCTTTCGGTCATGTCCCTATCCCCATTTGCTTGTTGTAGAGCATCGCATAGCGCCCCCCGGCCGCGAGCAGTTCTTCGTGCGTGCCGGCCTCTGTAATCTCGCCATTCTCGACCGTGACAATCCGGTTGCACTGGCGCACAGCGGACAGGCGGTGGGCGATGATCATAGTCGTGCGCCCCTGAGTGATCTTGCCGAGATTGGTCTGGATGATCTCCTCGCTCTCGGCATCCAGCGCAGAAGTGGCCTCATCGAGGATCAGGATGCGCGGATCACCGATCAGCGCCCGGGCGATCGCCAGTCGTTGCCGCTGCCCGCCAGACAGGTTGCCGCCGCGTTCCTCAATCACCGTGTCATAGCCATGGGGAAGCTCGAGAATGAATTCATGCGCCCCGGCCAGTGTGGCAGCCGCAATCACCGCCTCCATCGGGCGAGTCGGATCGGCCAGCGAGATATTCTCGCGCACGGTCCGATTGAACAGGATATTCTCCTGCAGCACCACACCGATCTGCCGCCGCAGCCAGGCCGGGTCGACCAGCGCCAGGTCCACCCCGTCGATCAGCACCCTGCCCTGTTCCGGCACATAGAGTCGCTGTACCAGTTTGGTCAGCGTGGATTTGCCGGAACCGGACGGGCCGACAATGCCCAGCATCTCGCCGGCTCTGACTTCCAGACTGACCCCGCGCAGCGCTTCCGGCGCATCGGGGCGGTAGCGGAAGCGCACCTTGTCAAATTCCACCCGGCCCGAGATCGGCGGCAGGCTTGCGCGGTTCGGATTGTGCTCCGGTTCTGCCGGCGCATTGAGCACATCACCCAGACGATCCACCGAAATCCGCACCTGTTGAAAATCCTGCCATAGCTGTGACAGGCGCAAGATCGGCTGGGCGACGCGTCCGGCCAGCATGTTGAAAGCGACCAGCGATCCGACGGTCAGGGTACCCGCTATGACCGCCTTCGCACCGAAAAACAGGATCGCCACGGTCGTCAGCTTGGACACTACCTGGATCAGGTGACTGCCCCAATTGGATAATATGGCGACCTTGAACCCGGTCTGGGTATAGCCAGAAAACAGCTTCTCCCACTTGTCCCGCATCTGGGGTTCTACCGCCATCGATTTCAGCGTGCCAATACCGGTCACTGTCTCGACCAGAAACGCCTGGTTCTCGGCACCGCGCTGAAATTTCTCGTCCAGACGTGCCCGCAACGGCGGCGTGATAAACAGAGAAATGGCAATATAGATCGGGATGGTGAGCGCGACAATCAGCGTCAGCAATGGCGAATAGATGTACATCACCACGAAGAAGACGATGGTGAAGAAAAGGTCGATCACCACGGTCACTGCATTGCTGGTCAGAAACTCGCGGATATTCTCCAGTTCCCGCACGCGTGCGACGCTATCCCCGACCCGCCGCGCTTCAAAATAGCTCACCGGCAGATTGACCAGATGGCGGAACATGTTCGACGACAACTCCGCATCCACCCGATTGGTGGTATGAGCAAACAGCCAGTTTCGAAGCGCGGAAAGCAGCGTCTCCCAGATCAGCACGACTGCCAGGCCGAAGGC
>JBCBZY010000229.1:0-4764 GCA_039815115.1 Pseudomonadota bacterium
CCCCAGACCAAAACCAGGAAGCCCAACCCCACCTGAATCACCGCCAGACCAAACTTCATCGGCGTGGAAGGTTCTGCGTTTTTGGCTGCTAGTCCCTGCCAAAGCATTGCGAAAACAGGTGCAAGCAATACGATATAAATCGCGTTGATCGACTGGAACATGGATGCATTGACACCCTGAGTATCTACATGTCGGTCCGTGAAGACATTGAGTGAAGAACCAGCCTGCTCAAAGAGCGCCCAGAATACTACCGAAACGACAATGAGGAACATCGCAGCAATAATCCGGTCGCGCTCGTGAAACACTTTTGTGAAGCACTGCTGCACTAGCACTCCCACAAGCAAGACAAAGCCTGCAAGTGCAACGTATGTCATGTTTTCTGACCCAAGCACCGCAGCTACTATTCCAATCACCATCACTGCCGAACCAGCGAGATATGCGGAAAATGGACCTCGAGGAGCATTTCCCCATCCATTATATGCCAATTTGAAAGTCACAATTGCGAGTACATAAGCCAACAAGGCTCCGCCAAATGCACCCAAGACCACACCGACCAGGTCCTGATATTGGATTGCCGCCCAGCACAAAGCAACCATCGCAAGGCCAGCGCCATAGACGCCCCATTCCTTGCCGCCGGCAATTTTCGCGGGGTCTTTTGGTTCGCCTTTGCCCAGCAGCAACGGCTTCCCGATGATGAAAAATACCAGACCAATCAGCATACCGATGCCAGCCAGGCCAAAGCCATATTCCCAGCCATAAGTCTGACCAAGGAAACCACAGATGATGGAGGCTGTCGCCGCACCAACATTAATACCCATGTAGAAGATGGTGTAAGCAGGATCGCGGCGGATGTCGGTGCGTTCGTAAAGCTGACCAACGATCACGGAAATATTCGCTTTGAGGAAGCCCGAACCGACGATGATCAGAGCCAGCGCGAGCCAGAACACGTTGATCATCGGGTCAGCCTGTCCGCCGCCGCCTTCAAACGCCATAAAGAAGTGCCCGAACGTCAACAGTATCGCGCCGAACAGGACGGCTTTGCGTTGACCGATATATTGATCTGCCAGATATCCACCCACAACCGGTGCGATATAAACAAGTGCTGTGTACGCCCCATAAATGACATAGGCCTTTTCCTCGGCGAACATCCAATGTTGGATGAGGTAGAAGATCAACAACGCTCGCATCCCGTAATAGGAAAAGCGTTCCCACATCTCTGCCATGAACAGCAGGAACAGCCCCTTGGGGTGTCCGATCACTTCAGCCTGGGGTCGCGTGACGAGGAACAGGCCGCCCAAAAGGAAGCCTGCCAAAGCGACAACAGCGATCCAGAAAGTCCACATTTCAAATGCGGAATCAAATGTGAAAATAAACTCGTGCATGGTACCGGAAACTCCCCACTAAGCTGAAGAAGCTGTCTGTCGCAGCCTGTATGTACGGCACACTAATGGAAAAAAGCGGCAAGTGAAGCAGATTGTTGCATATGAGACCAAAAAGCCCCTTGCAATTGCGCTGCGGTCACACAAAGACGACTGGATGACTGACACAGCCTTTAATGACCTGTCCGGGCTTGGCAACTACCTGACGTCCCGGCGGTCCAGCCGCCCACGCAACATGACGATGCCCGGTCCCTGCGATGCAGAAATTCGCGATATTGTTGCAACCGCGATGCGTACACCCGATCATGGCAAGCTGTCGCCCTGGCGCGTTGTCCAAATCGATCTCGATCAGCGTGATGCCCTGGCGCAGGGTTTTGTCGCGGCATATCTCGCAGAAAAACCCGAGGCGGGCCGGCTGGAGCTGGAGGGCCTCGAAAAAATTGCCCATGAAGCCCCTTCCCTGCTGGTCGTGCTGTTCTCGCCAGTTTCGTCGACCAAGATTCCGGTCTGGGAACAGGAGCTGAGCACCGGCGCCTTTTGCATGAATATCCTGCACGCCATTCACGAAAAAGGCTATGTCGGCGGATGGATTACCGGATGGCCAGCCTATAATGACCAGGTCCGCGACCTGTTCGGGAAAGCGCCGGAAAAGATTGCGGGATTTGTGTTTGCCGGAACCGCTCGGGAGCCTCTCGAAGAACGCGGACGCCCCGAACTGGACCAGATCTTCGGCAAATGGGAAACTCCGGATTCCTGACCGCAGGCGGTTTTATAAATAATCGCGGGATTTTGGCGTAAAACCCTTGCCTGCATCGCTGTATTATGGCAGTGATGCAGTATGAATAATTCTGGCAAGCCCGTCTATCTGAAACTGCGCGATATCATTTCGGATTCCATTCTCGACAAACAATATGCCGAGGGGGACATGTTGCCCTCGGTTCGCGCGTTTGCCGCTGAACAGGGCGCCAATCCGCTGACGGTTGCCAAGGCCTATCAGGGTTTTCAGGAAGATGGCCTGATCACGGTCAAGCGCGGTGTCGGCATGTTTGTGGCGCGCGGCGCGCGGGCCAAGCTGCTGGAATCGCAGCGCAAGGATTTCGTCAACAATGTCTGGCCGCCGGTCGAACGCCAGATGCGCCGGCTGGACATCCGGCTCGACGAGTTGCTCGAAAAAGACGCCTGATACACTGGCGTCTTAGCCGGTTTCCGTTTCCTTATCACGTCTGAGCGTCGCTTCTGCCAGCTGCAGACTGTTCCGGTACATCTGATTGTCCGGCACCAAAGCCACTGCCTTTCGCAGAAGATCAGCTGCATCCTTATTGCGCGACCCGTCGGCGAGCAAAGCCAGCCCGTAGAGATGCGAGACCACGGGACTGGAAGGCTGAACATAATAGGCAATAGCCCCTGCCCTGATCGCCTCTTCCGTGCGCCCCAGCCCGGTATAGGCCTGTGCCAGTCCGGCCATGATCAGCGCGTCATTGGGTCCGATCCGCGCCCGGAGGTTTTCCAGTATGCGCCGAGCCACATCCCAGTTCTCGGTCTCGAGATGGGCATAGGCCATCCACCGAAGAGCCGCGATACTGGCGGGGTTACGATGCAGATATTCCGCCAGAATTTCCCCTGACCGCTGCATTTCGCCCTGCGCCCGCAAGGCATCGACCATGCGCAGCAACACCGGTTCGGAGAAACGGATCCGTTTCGCCTTTTCCAGCGCTTCCATCGCCGTGCGATAATCACCTCTGGCGATGGCCACGTCCGCGACCAGCAGATGTGCATCGCTCACGCCGGGATTGGCGCTCTGCAACTTGCGTGCCTGCGCATAAGCCCCGCCAAGGTCTCCGCTATCCGAAAGCGCGCGAATATAGGGAATGACAACCCGGGCATTGCCGGGATTGCGCGAAACCTCTGCGCGGAGCAACGCCAGCGGAGTCTCGGTTTTCAGTGCGACATCTCTTCCCACGCGATGGCTCGCGGCCCGGTTCAGCCACTGCGTGGCGGCCGCACGTTCGCCCGCCGCTTCGAGCGCTCTGCCCGCCTGCCATAAGGCATAAGGCTCAGCGCCATCCCGCCCGACCTGGGGACGCAGCACGTTTGCCGCATCGCGCGCATCTCCGGCCAGATAGAGCGACCGAGCCAGCAGAATCTGGGCCTTGCGGTTGTGGGGCTGCATCGAATTTAACCGCCGGAATCTTTCGATTGCCGTGTTGTAATTGCCTTCAGCATGTTCGATCACGCCCTGTACCAGAATCACTGCCGGCACATCATCCAGACGCCCCTCGGTCTTTTGCATCAGGGTCCGGGCCAGATCATATTTGCCGGCACGCGCCGCCAGCACCGCCTGCATGAAAAAGGCACGCGAGTTCTTTCCATCAAGAGATATGATACGCCGGGCAACGATCAGCATTTCCGTCATGCGGCCCATATCCCCAAGGGTTGCCGCATATTCGGTCAGTACCGGGATGTCGTTCGGGTCAATTTGCAGAGCCCGTTCGAACCACGGCAAGGCCGCTTTCAACCCAAACTGGAATCGGAGCATCTCTCCGCGGGTTCTCAGCGCACTGATATTATCCGGGTCAAGTCTGACCGCCTCGTCCACCGCCTCAATCGCTCCGGCCTGGTTGCCCGAACGCAGGCGAAAGCGTGACACATCGACCCACAGATCGGCATTCTCCGGTTCGAGCTGGATTGCACGGTCAAATGCCCGGGAAGCCAGTTCGTCATCACCGGAGAACATCGCCACCCGGCCCAGAATACGCGCGGCATAGGCCTGGTTTTCAAAGGGAATATCCCCGGCAAGCAACTGTTCGCGCGCGTCGCGCCAATTGCCCTGCAACTGCAGGGCATGGCCATAAAGGTGACGGATTGTTGCGGCAGGATGCCCAAGCTCAACCGCGCGATCGAGTTCCGCCTGAGCACCAATGCCGTCGGACAGGCGGAGCAGGATCTGCGCCTGAGCAATGCGCGCTAAGATCCAGTCCGGGTCCGATTTGATGGCGTTCATCAATTCTATGCGAGCCGACCGGGCATCTCCGCCTGATTGAAACTCCTGCGCCCGGTCAAAGGCGGCGCGCGCATCCGCATTTCCGCTGCTTGCTGCTTGCGATGAAGTCAGCGCCCACCCGAGAAATGCAACCGTCAGCAACGCGGAAACAACCGTCCAGCCGGTCCAGTGTTTCAAGGGCAGTACCGCGCCGGCCATGGTTCAGCTTGCTTGCTGCAACTGATATTGCTTCAGCAAATCGTAGAGAGTTGGCCGGCTGATCCCCAGCAACTTGGCAGCATTTGAGATATTGCCGTCGGTCTGTGAAATGGCCCGGATGATGGCCACCCGGTCTGCCGCTTCGCGCGCGGCTTTCAGATTGAGCAGATCGCCTGTCAGTTCCTC
>JBCBZY010000148.1:0-6711 GCA_039815115.1 Pseudomonadota bacterium
CAAGGGCACAAAATACCAGTACGCCAGTTTTCTGGGAGGCGTTGTCCGGTGCACTGATCGACCACGAGTTCGACATGGGAAACCCGTGGAAGAGTATTGCCCATGCGCTGAATGGCGCTTTGTTTTACGACTAGATTCAATGACGAATGGAAGGATGTAGCTTATGAGGGCGATCTTTTGGGAAAAGGGCGAGCGGCTCTATCTGCCGGCGGATGAGGTGGCGAAGTGACCCGGTTGGTTTGCGCCATGATGGCATCGCTCGGCACGATCCTTGTGCCCGCCGGTGCGCAGGCGGAGCCGAAACAGACGATCATGCCGGAAAAGCCGGAAAACCGGACCTTCTTTGACCAGTTCGGTTTCTCCGAAGCAACGATCCACAATGGCACGGTCTATCTGTCCGGCATCATCGTCGGTCCACCACGGGAAGGTATGACCGAAGAACAGGCCTATGACCGGGTCTTTGCCCATATCGGCAAGATCCTTGAACGGGCGGGGTCGAGCTGGGACGACGTGATCGACATGACCACCTATCATGTCGATATCGAGCAATCGATGCCAGCGCTGACGGCGGTCAAAAACCGCTATGTCAAAGCCCCCTTCCCGACGTGGACCGCGATCGACATCGATCGATTATTCTCTCCGGACGGACGCGTCGAAATCAAGATCACCGCGCGTGTAACACCGGTGCGGGAGAAGCCGGCGGAATGAGGCTGCCGCGTTTCTTTGGCCGGAAACCTTCCGCCGTTGAAATACTGAACGGCGGCACCTGGAAATGCACGCGATGTGAGGATGAGCATCAGGGCATGTTCGATCTGGCATCGGATCGTCCGGACCAGTGCCACACGGAACTGGAGATAGAGCCGAATTCCGCGATACGCTTTGAAGGTGATTTTCTGTCGGAAGATTTGTGCGTCTTGGGAGGAGAAGATTTCTTCGTTCGTGGCGTACTGGAAATTCCGGTGCGCGGCGTGGCTGAAAAGTTCGGTTTTGGCAGCTGGTCTACGCTGTCACGGGAAAACTTCGGTATATATGTCAACGGTTTCGACAATGGAAAATATGCGGATGACGGACCTTGGTTCGGCTGGTTCTCGACCTGGATGCGGGGCTACACCGAGAAATTGCCGCTGGAATGTATGGTGTATCCCCAGCCCGATCGGCAGCGCCCGACTTTCTTGATTGATAGCGAAAGCCAAACGCTGGCGATGGCCCAGCAGCAAGGGATCAGCGCCGAGAAGCTCCTCGCTATCTACGCAGAATATGGCCATGAAGTGGGATGAGCAGTTGGACTAAAATTCTGACACCATGAAACGGCCTGCAACAAAATTGCTTGATCTACTGCGCACTTATGATGGCCGGGCGATCAGTATTTTGGGAGAGATCGAGGCGGAGTTCGGGGCGGGGGACGATTATCTCGACAAGCTGATTACGTTCGCTGCCCATGAGCAGGTTGAGGTGTCGGATGGTGCGACATGGCTGATCAAATCAGCGCTGGAAAACGGCGCGCGGTTTTCGGCCGGACAAACCGCCGCGCTTTGCCAAACTGTTTCCGACACCACCACTTGGCAGGCGCAGCTGCACGTTTGTCAGAGTGTGCAATATCTCGACTTGTCGCAGACAGACGCGGCGGTGATGGCTGAATGGTTGAAACCGCTGCTGACGCATGACCGCCCGTTCCTGCGTGCCTGGTCGCTCGATGCGCTGTGCCGGATCGGGGTGGTGCATGAGGAATATGCCGAAGCCGCGCGGGAAGCACTGGCGACCGCAGACGAGGACAATGCCGCATCGGTGCGGGCGCGAGCGCGCAAGCTGGCTGGCCTGGTCGGGTGAGGGTAGCGGGCTGTTTGCAGTTTCCTGTTCCGTCTAACCCCAAACACAGCGTCATCGTCCAACCACATCGTCATCCTCCACCCACATCGTCATCCTCTCGCCACAGCGTCATCCTGAACTTGTTTCAGGATCCATTTCTCCTCTCGCGCGAACTGTGATCGGGGCAGGATGGATCCTGAAACAAGTTCAGGATGACGGTTAGTTAGTTCAGGATGACGGTTGGGTAGTTCAGGATGACGACCAGCTGATGCGGTCTCCTTCATTCCCTGTTCCCGGTGCGAAAAATCCGCATTACGTCAGCCACATCCCCAAAATCGACGGGTAGACGAACCGGAGCCGCCGACCTAAAGTTGCTCCGGGTCGTCCTTCCTTTCGGGAGCGAATACTCATGCCCGACACCAGCCAGCCACCAGCAATCACCACCGCTGCGCCGGATCAGCGCAAGCGGTTCATGCACACCATCATTCTCGGTTTCGCAACCGACCCGCTGGTCCGCTTTTCGACGCCTGGTGCGGATGTCTATATGGAGGGCTTTAGCGAATTCATGACACTGTTCGGTGGCAGGGCCTTTGATCATGACAGTGCTTGGGTCGCCAATGACGGGCAGGCGGTGGCGCTGTGGTTGCCCCCGGGGGTCGAACCGGAGGGTGATGCAATGATGGAACTGCTCCCCAGCCTTGTCCCGGAAGAGCGGCAGGAGGACATGTTCGGTGTCTTCGAAGGGATGGACAGCTATCACCCGCATGAGCCGCACTGGTACCTGCCGCTGATCGCCGCCGATCCGGCCTTTCTCGGTCGCGGGCTGGGCGGAGCGCTGATGAAACATGCCTGTGCCCGGATCGACGAGGACGGCCTCCCGGCCTATCTCGAAAGCTCCAATCCGCGCAATGTCTCGCTTTATGAACGGCACGGGTTCGAGGTGATGGGCGAAATCCGGTCCGGCCACGCACCCGTCGTGATCCCCATGTACCGCGCCGCGCGAAAATGATGTAAGGCCTGACAATGATGCGGCAACAACAGGAGAAGCACCATGCAGGAACCCTATGAACAGGCGCTCGACGCCGCCCGGGCGGAGCTGGAAAAGGCCCGCGCCTTGCTGCAGCAGGATATTTCCGAATATCCCCACCCGATTTCGGGATGCGACTATCAATATGTCCGGCTGATCAGCGACCGCACAAGGATTTCCAATTGCCTGCGCGCACTCGACAGCCAGCCCTTTGTCGCGACGCCGCGCATCCTGCAGCCGGCAGGGTAAAAGCCATTTTCTCCCATCCTGTCATCCCGGCGTTTGCGGGGTTCCGGTTTCGGGAGCCAGTCACGCAAAACAGGAGGCCCCCATGTATCTGAAATCTCGCCAGTGCGCCCTTGCCGCCGCAGCCCTCATCGCCACCAGCTACGCCACCACCGCACAGGCACGCGAAGTTGTGCTGTGCAACAAGCTCGATCGGACCTTTTACATCGCCTCTTTCTGGAAAGAGGGTCCGCTGAGCTGCGCGCTGCGCCAGACGGGTTGCGCGATCAACTCGTCCGGCTGGTGGGAATTGAAGCCGGGCCAGTGCCACAAGCCGAAAACCGGCCTGTTCCGGGAAACCAACATGGTCATCACGTACAAGGACCGCGACGGCAAACGCCAGTCCGCGCAGCTGAATGTCAATAATGCGGTTTTGTCGGGCCGGAGATATCCGGGCAGTTCCGGCGTCCGCAACCGGAATGTTTGCATCAAATGGGGGGCCTTTGACCGGCGTGTGGCAGGTAACTGGAACGCTGCGTTCAACCGCAAATGCCCGACTGGATACCTGTCTTTCCCGGTGTCCATCTACGCCAGAGCCACGGACCGCAATCGCGAGATCGTCAATCTCAGATAGCTACGGGAAGACACCCGGCTGCCGCGATCCTCGCCAACTGGATCAATCGCTGATAGACCGCTTGGAAAGGTCAAGGGGAGACAGACGAGAATGAGCGCATCAACAGCTGAGAAAAAAACCTATCGCGTGCCCTTTGTCGAACGCACGGAGATGCAATCTCTCGAGATGTCGCGCGGCTACGCCCGCATGCGGATGCCGCTCGGGCCCAATGCCAATCATGTTGATGTCATGTATATGGGCGCTTTCACCGTGCTCGCCGAAGCGACCGCCGCCAATCCGGGCATTTCGATCCTGGACACGGCAAAATATTTCCCCATCGTCAAGGATATCGCGGTCGACTTTCACCGCATGGCGGCGAGCGATGTCACCGCCGAATACCGGTTGAGCGAGGAGCAAATCACAGATCTGTTCGCCGATCTGGAGCGCAAGGGCAGTGCGGGCTATCTTGCCGAAATACCGATGGAGGATGCAGACGGCACTCTGGTCGCGACCGGCAAGGTAACGATCAAGCTGCTGTCCCACAAATGGGAAAAATGAGGGGACCAGCGACATGACCACAACAGACGCACTGACTTCACGCGGGATGCTCGCGAAATTCGGGAGTTTTCTGAAATTCGCACGCGGGCAGCGCCGCAATGCGGGGCGGATTGCGGCGGAGCTGTCGCGGCTCGATCCGGAGGCGCTGGCGCTGGATGGCGGCGAGACCGACTGGCGGGACAGCCGCTTTGTCGCCAAGGCCGGCGAGAATTTTCAGGTGTCGGTCAGCGGGCATCTCTGGCTTGCCAAGCCGCTGGCGCTGGGCTTTGATGCGGATCAGGTGATCTGGCTGCGCATTGGCGGCGCCGGCCCGATCCGCAAGGTGCACGGGCCGGAAACCGTCTTCACCGCCTGGGCCGACGGGCCGGTCGAGGTGATGGCCAAGGGGCTGTCCTTCTGGACATCGGACAGCGGCAGCTACACGCCCGCGAAACGCAAGGCGTCGGCCGGCAAGGTCGGCGTGCGGATCAGCGCCGTGACCGCCGCCGCCGACAGGCATGACCTGCCGCCCGGCTGGCACCATCACTGGCAGATTGGCGAGGGCCGGGTCTATCGCCAGGCCGAGGCAGAGGCTGAAACAGAGCCGGGCGCCCCGGCGGACGACACCGCACTGCGCGTCGATACCCACGGCGATGTCGGCATCTTGTGCTGCGACATGGAACGCGATTTCGCGCCGGGGCTGACGCTCGGCTGGGAATGGCTGATCGAAAACCTGCCCTCCGCCGTCGCCGAGGACATGGTCTTCACCCACGACTATCTCAGCATCGCGGTCGAGTTCGATAACGGCCTCGACCTCACCTATATGTGGAGCGCCGAGCTGCCCGAGGAATTCGTGTTCCAGTGCCCGCTCGACGGCTGGTGCGATCTCGAAACCCACTGGGTCGTGCGCAGCGGCGAGACAGGCCTCGGCGCCTGGCACAGCGAAAGCCGCGACCTCTGGGCCGACTATCCCCGCGCCATCCCCGGCGAACTGCCGAAGAAAGTGGTGAAGGTCTGGCTGATCGCCAACAGCATTTTTGCGCGCAACCGCGCGGCGGCGAATTTCCGGAAGATCAGGGTGGGGTGAGGGGGCTTCTTTCGCGGAAATTATCCGCGTAAAGGTGGCATTGCTGTCAATGCAGGAGTATCTGTTTGCTTGCTTTATTCCGAAAGCAGACTTTTTGCGGTGGGTTTCAACTTGGCAGATAATTCCTGATATCGAACTTCAAATCTGCTATTAGAACATACCGTTCTCATGGGCCATTGTGGCTGGAATCTCCTGCAATACATCCCAGTGCTCAGCAATATAGCCTTCTTCCACGCGAAAAAGATCATAGATCGCAATAGGCTTGCCGCGCAATGAGCCTTCGCTCTGGGTCAGGACAAAATTTCCCTCACCGATAACCCGGTGAATATGATCATTTTTGATTTCCGCAATGGCAGCAGCCAAAGCCTCGGGACCATCTTTTACGGTCGGATTATGCTGATCATACCGACCATTTTGGAAATAGTTGGACATTTTTGACACATCTCCTCCGATCAGGACTTCAGTGACAAAGGCGCTAACCAATTCCTTGTTGGTGTCGACCTTCTCATGGTCAACGATCTCGGTCATTCCGTCAGTCTGGCTGCGTCCGCTGGCCGTATCAGAATGGAACGGGATAATCGCATCCCAATGCTCAACCACCTTGCCGGCTTTCATACGCCAGATGTCGAAAGCAATGACTGTTTGCGCTCCAAAAACCTGGGCATTTGTATAGGTGGTGTGAGTCAAGAGTAGATCCCCATCCTCAATTACACGGTGAGTTTCATAGTCAAACCCGGCTTCCCTAAGCAGGGGCAGCAACCCAATAGCGGCATCGAGTCCGGTCGGCACGTGCGGGTTGTGCTGGATATAGTCTTCCGAATATAATCGCCGCATCTCGACTTCGTCGAAGTCCCTGAAAAGTGCGTTCATGGCTGACATTAACGTGTTCTTGTTGTTCGACATTGTAAGTTTCCTTTATGGAGAGATTTGAGTGGCCGGAGCTTGTTTTGACAGGGTTCTGGACCTAGACGTTCATGCCACCATCAATGATCATCAGTGCCCCGGTGATGAATGATGATTCAGGTCCGGCTATAAAGGCCGCGAGTGCGGCAACTTCTTCCGGAGTTCCATGGCGGCCCAGCGAGACCATCTGATGCAATTGCTGACCAAGCTCGCTTTCCTGAGGGTTCATATCGGTGTCGATCGGTCCTGGCACAACGGCATTGATGGTGATGCCCTTCGGACCCAGATCGCGGGACCAGCCCTGCACAAAAGCGTTTGCCGCCGCTTTGCTGGCACCATAGAGTCCGAGCGCGGGTGCGAAGAATCCATTGGCGATCGTCGCCGTTACGACGATAACCCGTCCGCCTGCCCCCATTTCGCGTGAAGCCGCCCGAACAATTTCCAATGTCCCCCGGACATTGACACCGAAAACCTGCTCATAGTCTTCATCCTCAATCGCATGCAGCGGCTTCA
>JBCBZY010000335.1:0-3053 GCA_039815115.1 Pseudomonadota bacterium
ATTCTTGGTGCCTTCATGGATATGGCACCGCTAATCATCATAACCACGCCTATATTCTTGCCGGTGGCAATGGATATCGGTGTTGATCCCGTCCATTTCGGTATCGTTATGCTGCTCAATCTGGGCATCGGACTGGTGACTCCGCCAGTTGGGTCGGTGTTATTTGTCGGCTGTGCGGTGGGTAAAGCAAAACCGGAACAGGTCGTGCGCACAATCTGGCCGTTTTATGGTGCGCTAATAACGGTGCTGCTGCTGACCGCTTACGTCCCTTCCCTTTCCCTATGGCTTCCGAGTATTTTCCAGTGAACCACCCCAGATTAAGCTCCCAAACCTATGACTTTACCCGGTACGACCGCAGTCAATCTGCAGGCGTCGTACATCTGGGCGTTGGTGCCTTCCACCGCGCCCATCAGGCGCTCTATTTCGATCAGCTAATGACAAATGGTGCCGAGGGATGGATGATCCGTGGCGCATCCTTGCGGAGCGCGACAGTGTCGCAACAGCTCGATCCGCAGGACAGTCTTTACACTGCCGTGGTCCGTTCTGATCAAAGCGAGAAGAGACTGATTGTGGGGTCAATATCTGATGTGATCTTCGCCCCGGACAATCCGCAATCGCTGGTTGCTGCTATCGCTGCACCGCAAACAGCTTTGGTAACACTGACTATAACCGAAAAGGGCTATCTGATAGATCCAGCCAGTGGCGCACTCAACCTTGAAGATCCGCACCTAGCCGCCGATCTTTCATCGCTCGACCGTCCGCGTACCGCTCTTGGTTTTATCGTCGCTGGCTTATCGCGCAGGTACGAAGAAGGCCTCGGACCTGTAACCATCTTGTCCTGCGACAATTTGCCCGACAATGGAAAGCGCACTCGTAGCGCCGTACTTGCCTTCGCCAGTAAGGTGGACGCCGATCTCGCCGACTGGATCAATCGCGACGTGAGCTTCCCGAGCAGCATGGTCGACCGGATCGTACCTGCAACCACGCCAGGCGATATCACCGCACTCTCCGAGAGCGCTGGTTATCGAGACCAAGCAATGGTGAAAACCGAAGATTTTACACAGTGGGTGATCGAGGACGATTTCTGCGCCGCCCGTCCCGAACTTGAAACTACGGGTGTCCAGATGACCGACAATGTTGCCGGCTGGGAAATGGCCAAATTGCGGTTGCTTAATGGCGCGCATAGTATGCTGGCCTATCTCGGCGCCCTGGCTGGACATGATTTCGTCCACCAGGCGATGGCCGCACCCGGTTTCCCGGAACTGCTATCTGCTCTATGGGATGAAGCAGAGGAAACGCTCCCTGAGGTCGGCGGACTGGATACGGCAGACTATCGCGCAGATCTCGATGCGAGGTTCCGCAACGCCGCGCTGCGACACCGGACCATACAAATCGCTATGGATGGCAGCCAGAAGCTTCCCCAGCGGTTGCTCGGATCAATCAGCGACAGACAAGAATCAGCTCTGATCAGCCCGGCTCTGACACTATCCGTTGCCGCCTGGATACGCTGGCAATTCGGTGTCGATGAGGCAGGCAAGCGTTATGCGGTGGACGATCCACTGGCAAACCGAACGGCACAGGCGATCGCAGCGGGCAATGATGACCCCCAAGCCATTGTCCGCGCAATGCTGAACATCGAACAAATTTTCGGTACTAGTCTGCCGCAGTCTAATGAGTTTTCTAACTCTGTGACGCAGCACCTTGCTTCGCTAATGGAAAAGGGTGCTGCCTCGGTCGTCAGGGATTTTGCCCGATGACCCTGCGCTTGCTTACCTTGAATAGTGATGACGATGTTGCGTTGGCAGTAAAAGCCATCACTCCCGGAGAATCGGTTGCTGGTATCGAAGCGCGCGATCTGATCCCTGCGGGTCATAAAATGGCAATTCAATCCCTCAATGCCGGACAGGCCATACGGAAATATGGACAAATAATTGGCCTTGCAAAGAGAGCTATCTTTCGGGGTGAGCATGTTCACACACATAATTTGGAGAGCGGTCCGTCCAGTTCGGCTTCCCCTGCTTCTCCGGGTTTCGATCGCGAACCGGTGGTCGCTAAATTTGCCGGATATGCCCGCCCCGATGGGCGAGTAGCGACGCGTAATTATATCGGCGTCCTTTCCAGCGTAAATTGTTCGGCCCATGTTGTGCGCAAAATCGCGGATGCCTTTCCGGATGAAATGTTTGCAAATCATAACACTATCGATGGTGTCGTTGCACTGACACACACAACAGGATGCGGCATCCCGGCGGACGGTGAAGCCGCAGCGGTTCTCGATAGGGTCATGGCAGGCTATGCCGCACATCCCAATTTCGGAGGACTGCTGATTATCGGGCTAGGCTGCGAAGTTAACCAGGTTGGTCGCATAGAAGAAAGAGCGGGCGGCCCACCGCTGCGCCGCCTTACTATTCAGGATGAAGGGGGTACTTTGCGCACCATCGAGGCGGGCAAAAAGCTGATCCGCGAGTTAATTGAGGAGGCAGGCAATATTGAGCGTGCGTCCGTTTCGGTAAAACATCTTACGCTCGGCCTGCAATGTGGCGGATCAGATGGATGGTCGGGTGTCACGGCAAACCCGGCACTGGGCCGCGCGGCCGATATGCTGGTGGCAGCTGGCGGCACTGTAATCCTGTCGGAAACACCAGAAATCTATGGTGCTGAATCACTTTTGCTGCGGCGTGCAGTGTCAGATGACGTTCGCGACAAGCTAAACGCGCGACTGGCGTGGTGGCAGGAATATGTCATCCGTCATGGATCGGAGTTGAACAACAACCCTTCGCCCGGGACTATTGCTGGCGGCTTGACCACCATTCTTGAAAAATCGCTTGGCGCTGTGGCGAAATCCGGTAGCGCGCCGCTGCAGGACGTGTTCGAATATGGCGAGCGGATAGATCGGCCTGGCTTCGTGTTTATGGATTCACCCGGCTACGATCCCTGTTCAGCGACCGGACAGATGGCATCTGGCGCTAATATTCTGGCATTCACCACCGGACGCGGATCAGTCTTTGGCTCGCGTCCCGCTCCGTGCATCAAGCTTGCATCAAACCAAGCCATGG
>JBCBZY010000217.1:0-5007 GCA_039815115.1 Pseudomonadota bacterium
CCAACCAAAATGCCGAAAAATCTTACCATTTGTTCAAGTCCTCAAAAATTCTAGCTGGCTTTTTCAAGCGGCTTGCCGGTCACAGCCTCGGTGATACTGTTCGGCAATGGAAGGGGTTTCTCGATCCGCGAGAGCAATGGCAGGATGATCAGGAAATAGGCGAAATACTAGGCGCCTGCGACCTGGCTCAGCATGACATAGGGCTCTTCGGCCGGTGCGCCACCACAAATGAACAGGATGATCGTTGCGAGGATCAGGATCCAGAAAGCAACCCGCATCTTGGGACGATAGGTTCCCGAGCGGACCGGACTGGTGTCGAGCCATGGCAGGAAGAACCAGACCAAGATGGCCGAGAACATTGCCAGCACGCCGAGCAGTTTTGCCGGAATGAAGAGGAAGTCGAAAGTGAAAGCGCGAAGGATCGCGTACCAGGGCCAGAAATACCATTCCGGAACAATATGCGCCGGTGTCGAGAGCGGGTTGGCCGGGATGTAGTTGTCCGCATGTCCCAGAGCATTGGGCAGGAAGAACATCATCAGGCAGAAGAAGATGAGGAAAAGCCCCAATGCCCATCCGTCCTTGGCAGTATAGAAGGGATGGAAAGGTACGGTGTCCTGCTTGCCTTTGACACTGACACCGGTTGGGTTGTTCGAACCGGGGATATGCAAGGCCCAGATGTGCAGGATAATGACGCCCGCCATAACGAAAGGCAACAGATAGTGCAGCGAGAAGAAGCGGTTCAAGGCGGCGTTGTCTGGCGCGAATCCGCCGAGCAACAACTCCTGGATCGGCTTGCCCACCAGCGGAATGGCTTCAAACAGGCCGGTAATCACCTTGGCACCCCAGAAGCTCATCTGACCCCAGGGGAGTACATATCCCATGAATGCCGTGGCCATTGCGAGAAGGTAAATCACCACGCCAAGCAACCACAGCATTTCACGCGGAGCTTTGTACGAACCATAATAAAGGCCGCGGGCAATATGCATGTATATGGCGATGAAGAAGAAGCTTGCACCATTGGCATGGGCATAACGGAACATCCAGCCACCGTTGACGTCGCGCATGATGTGCTCGACGGAGTCGAAAGCGATATCCGCATTGGCCGCATAGTGCATGGCGAGGATGATGCCGGTGATGATCTGGACCACCAGGAAAATTCCGGCCAGCGAGCCGAAGTTCCACATGTAATTGAGGTTCCGCGGTGTCGGATAGCCCGCGCCAAGGCTGTTATAGACGAGGCGACCGATCGGAAGCTTCTCGTCCATCCACTGCCCGAACCCGGTTGTTGGAGTATATTCTTTTGCCCAAGGAAAGCTCATATTAAGGTGCCTCTAGCCGATCTTGACGACTGTATCAGTTAGGAATTCATGTTCCGGTACTTCCAGGTTGGTCGGTGCCGGTCCTTTGCGAATACGTGCCGCAGTATCGTAGTGCGATCCATGACACGGACAGAAATACCCTCCATATTCTCCCTTGACTTCACCCTGTGCCGCGCCGAGCGGAACACATCCCAAATGTGTGCACACACCCAGCGTAATCAGCCAGTTTTCCTTGCCGTCCGAAGTACGATCCGCAAGTGATTCCGGATCCCGCAAATCGTCGGTGCTGGTCGCATTGGCTTCTTCAATTTCGGCATCTGTCAGGTTGCGGATGAAAATGGGCTGTTTGCGCCAGCTGGTCTTGATCGCCTGTCCTCGTTCAATGGCGGATATGTCCACCTCAACTGAAGCCAGCGCAAGAACGTCAGCACTGGGGTTCATTTGATTGACCAGCGGAAAGACCGTGGCAACCGCACCTGCGCCAGCAAAACTCAGTGCTGCAATGTGAATAAAGTCCCGGCGACGCACTTCGTCTTCGCCATCTCCGGACCCGGACGGGTCCATTGTTTCAACTCCAGAATCAACCGTCGCCATGCAATTGCGCCTCTAATTTGTTTCAGTCCCCATCTGCCAGATGAATTGTCAACGCTCAATCAGTTTTGAGTCGCGGCGACAGCGGCAGTAAATTGGGCGCCTGATAGCCGTCCAGATACCGGTTTGCCAACAGGGAATTTTGTGATTGACCACAGATTAAAAACTGCCACATGATTTACCGATCATGAGAGTGGCCCTGTATCAACCAGACATCGCGGGAAATTTGGGAACTATTTTAAGGACTTGTGCCTGCCTCGACGTGCCTGTGGACATCATTGAACCTTGCGGTTTTCCGTTCAGCGACCGCAGTCTGAAACGATCCGGAATGGACTATTTCGATCAGGCAGATTTCACCCGGCACACGGACTGGTCAGCTTTTCTCGATCAGATCACACCGGATTCGACCAGAATTGTGCTTTTGAGCAGCAAGGCCAGCCAGCCGATTCACGAATTTGTATTTCAAGAAAACGACATTCTGCTGTTTGGATCCGAAAGCGCAGGCGTACCGGATGACGTGCATCAACGCGCGGATGAACGAATCACCATAAGGATGAAGGCTGGTATGCGATCATTAAACCTTGCAGTGGCTACCGGCATGGCGTTAGGCGAAGCGCTTCATCAGACAGGACAATATCCCGCATGACAGAGCAAATCCTCGATCAGCAGCAACTGACAGCTCAGTCCTGGTTCCGGGAATTGCGCGATTCCATATGCGCAAAATTTGAAGCGATCGAAAACGAAGCCGGAAGCGATGCCGCTTTCGATTACATTCCCTGGGATCGGAAAAATCCTGACGGATCTCCTGGCGGAGGTGGCGTCCAGGGGTTGATGAAAGGCAAAATATTCGAAAAGGTCGGGGTGAATATCTCCACTGTTGACGGGACGTTCAGCGAAGAATTTGCAAAATCCATTCACGGCGCTGCCGAAGATCCACATTTCTTCGCGACCGGGATCAGTCTGGTCGCCCACATGACAAACCCCCATGTGCCAGCGGTTCACATGAACACGCGCTTTCTCTGTACGACCAAAAGGTGGTTTGGTGGCGGTGCCGATCTTAACCCGCCAATCGAATATGAGGACGATACCGCTGATTTTCATGCCCGCCTGAAACAGACCTGCGACGCCCATGATCCCGACTATCATCCGAAATATAAAAAATGGGCCGATGACTATTTCTATATCCCTCATCGCAAGGTGCACCGGGGTGTTGGCGGAATATTTTACGACCATCTTGAGCTCGAAACCGATGGTGATTTCGATCGCCATTTCGCCTTTACACAAGATGTCGGGCGAGCTTTTTTGGACATCTTTCCGCAACTTGTGCGCCGCCGGATGCAAATGGAATGGTCTCCGGAAGAGAAAGAAAAACAGCTGATCTGGCGCGGACGCTACGCCGAGTTCAATCTCGTTTATGACCGAGGCACGACGTTCGGCCTGAAAACAGGCGGCAATGTCGATGCGATTCTCATGAGCCTGCCCCCGGAAGCCAAATGGACCTGAAACCGGATATCCTGCCCGGCTTTGAGGTGCCAAATGACCACATCCCGATGGTCGTGACCTATCTGGAAATGACCACAAAGCCGGATACGGCAGCAATCGATTCTACTCTCCGGCTTTTGCCCTGGCCCGACCCGGACCCTGAAGATTACCTGTCGCTGTTCCGAAAAGTGGGTGAACCGTGGCTATGGGCGTCCCGGCTGTACATGGATGAGACGGGTTTGCGCGCCCAAATTCACAACGCGGATGTTGATATCTACACCGTAGAGTCAAACTCCGGGCTGGTGGGCATGCTGGAACTCGACTTTCGCGAGGCCGGACAATGCGAAATAGGTTTTTTCGGCCTGATCCCCGAAATGGCTGGCGGAGGTCATGGCCGGTGGCTGATGTCGGAATCACTGAAAAAGGCGTGGCGTAGCGACATAGAAAGAGTCTGGCTGCATACTTGCACCGCAGACTCGCCAAGAGCCCTGCCCTTTTATCTGCGATCCGGTTTTGCCGCCTATAAACGCGAAATCGAGACCATGGCTGACCCCAGACTATCTGGTCATCTGCCTCGCAATGCGGCGCCCCACATTCCCTTGATCAGCTGAATACCTCTGCCACATCGTTGCCCTTGCCGGTCAGTTGCCGATAAACCGAAGCGACGTTGGCCAGTAGCAGGATCTGGAACCCGGTTCCGAGAAGATTGGACAGTATATTCTGCGCCAGAGGCCATCCGGTTCCTCCTGATAAAAGGGTGAGCACCAGGCCGATGACTACGCCAAAGACAATCAGCGTCACCAGACCAACCATCAGGATGATCAGCAAAAAGAAGAAGGTAGACCATCCGTTGTTCTTGGTAATCGCCCAGCCTTTCTGCAAAGCGGCAGCGGGATTCCGCTCATTCTCGTCGGCAATGACCATCGGTATTACCGCAAGCCGTCCGAACAGGTAGAGACCTGGTACAATGAACAGGAACAACCCGCCAAACATCAACAAGGCGACGAGAATATTGGCGATAATGAAAAAGATTGCCAGCGCCGCCGCCTGTGTGAGGGCGTTGCTTACCGTACCGGTAAAGGAAGGGCTGAAAAGACGGTAGATGGACAGGCTGCCGATCGCGGTGACAACGAACATCAGCAAATAAGCGAGCCAGTTCTCCGCAAAAAAAGCCAGATTGGCTGCCTGGATAGCTTCCGCATCTACCAGTCCCTCGACATTGGGCTCGCCGACAAACTGGGCTAGCAGAACCGATGGCAGGAACAGGAAGACACCGGCAATGGCCAGAACCGCTTCCTTGTGGTCCTTCAACAATACCATCGCACCATTCCAGCATTCCATGTAATTCAGCTTCATAGCTTCTGCTTTCTGGTCATTTTCCGTGCGGAGCCCTATTGCCACCACCCCATGAAGAGTGCACGAAAAAAAGATATGACGGAACCTGCGAAAGTCGAGTGGCAGACCAGTGCCGCATTAGTCGAATATCCCGATGCCCTGTTGCAGCAGGAAGAACGCAATGCCGCGATTCGAAAGGGAGAAAAGCCGGAGTTGATCTGGTTGCTGGAGCATCCGCCGCTATACACAGCTGGTACAAGCTCGGATCCGCAGGAATTGC
>JBCBZY010000367.1:0-2554 GCA_039815115.1 Pseudomonadota bacterium
AGCCCCGTCAGAGCGGTCTGGCGGGGCTTTTTTTATCCAGTGGCCGCGAGCGTTAAACTTCAGTGAGCTGTTTCATAATGGGACATGTCATCAGCCTGTCATATCAAACAGTTAGGCGATTCACTAATAAACGGTTAAGCGAAGTAATAGTCTCAGCGGCTATAAATCAAGCGACCATCTCCCGAACCAGTTTTTCATTGGAAATACCGTTCGAATTCATGCAATTTATCTAGGGGCAACCAATATGAAGAAATTCCTCGTAGCACTGGCCGTAACCAGCGCCATCACCGCGCCGGCGCATGCCGAAACGGCCATTCTCGGATTTACGGGTGGTACCACTTTTGACTTTTTTGCCGATAATGAAACTGTCGGCTGGTCCTTTGTTGCCAATTCCGATCTGACCGTAACCGATCTCGGCTGGTTTTCCCCATCCGGAAACGATCTCAACTCCAGCCACACTGTAGGTATCTGGAATTTGGCCGGTCTCCTGCTTGGCTCAGCCACGATTGACCCGGGTGCCGTGGACGGCACCGGCTATCGCTATGTATCATCCTCGCCCTTCATCCTGAGCAGCGGCCAGCAATATGTGATCGGTGGAAATATTTCGGACTCGGATGACGACCAGTATGTGACCTTTGCCGATAGCGTCGATACGGATCCGCTGATCAGCTTTGCCGGTACCGCAGTCAGCCCGATCGGATCGGGATTTGCCTTCGCGAACGATATCAACGCCAACGGTGTTGGCCGCTTTGGTGCCAATTTCCAGTTTCTTCCCGGCGCGGTTCCCGAGCCGGCGACCTGGGCGTTCATGATCTTCGGCTTTGGTGCCATTGGCGGTGCGATGCGTCGCCAGCGCAAGGCCAATGTGAAAGTCAGCTACGCTTAAGCGCTTCACAGGCAAAGAATAACAAAGCCCCGCCAGAGTGATCTGACGGGGCTTTTTTGTATCTGGCAATTCCTTAGACAGCCTAAGGCCTCAGCGGATCCAGTGGCCGCTGCCCTGGACCGTGCCGGTGCCGTCCTCATTGAACTTGTAGAAGGCCGTGACCAGGCTCGCATGTCCGTTCACATTGCCGGCCTTGCCTTCAAACATCCCCATGCAGCGCATGGTAGCGGGATCGACATCCGGGTTGCAGCCATAGATCACACTGCCCTTGCTGTCATCGCCGCCTTCCATGTCGCAGGTGACATGCCGTTCAAAGGGACGGCGTTCGGGCATGCTCATACCCACACACTGGGCTTTGACTGAGACCATATTGCCCTCCGCCGTCTTGATTTTCAGCTCTTCTGTCCAGGTCGCGCCGACATAGAGATCTTTTTTGGGTCCGACCCCGCCAACCAGATCCGCCTAGATTGTTCCGGTCGATGTATAGATCACCGGCCCCTTCATTTCGTCGCCACTGGCATGATTATCGGCTTGTGCCGTCCCCGCTACCAATAGGGCTCCGGCTGTTGCGAGCATGATTGCTGTTTTCCGCATGTTTCTCTCCTGTTCTTGTGATCTGCGACAGGAGAATTCCCGCCGCACAGGCGCGGGATAACAGGACGTGCGATATGATTGTTGTTGAGTCGCGCAATGGTCCTCCCCCGCGAAACCATGGTCCAAGGCGCGACCGCATGGCTTCCTCCCGGGAGGAAGTCTAGGCCAGTAGATCGGAAATGTAAAACTGGCCCACTGGCTGCGCCAGATCCGGTTCCGTACTGGCGTCCGGTCCGGTCCGGCCAGTTAAGGGTCTTGCCCTGATTCCCTGACAGTCATCCACAGCGGCATGACGATGATCAGCATCTGAGCCGCCAAACCCATTGCGCCCGGCAATGTGACGAGACGATGGAAGAAAAAGGACGGGTCTTCGCCCATCAAAGTCACAGTCGTGATCCACTCGCAAACCCACAGGGTGACCAACGCAGATGCGCCGAATGCCAATCGGGTGGACGTGACCACAGATATGGCGCGACGCCGGACGAAATATTGCAGAATGAACCAGCTCAGGACGAGAATGAACGGACCCTCAATCAGGACAGCCTGCCATTCGGGCAGACGGGGCACCAACCAGACGGTTCGAATCACACCCAGCACGAATCCCGCGGTGAAGATTCCGAGGCCAGCCATAATGCCAGAAACCAGAATCCTGTTCATGGACGGGAGATTAGTACCAATTTTGAGACCCGGCCAAAGACTTTGCCGTCAACCGGTCATGCTGCCATAGTTTTGGTACAACAAGCGATGGGGAGAATTCAAACGATGACAGATACAACTGGCCGGGCCCGTTCGCTGGAGGAACTGGGGCTATTGATGGAGCGGATCTTCATGCCGCCGGAAAATTCAGCAGCAGTGCCGCTTGAGCCGCGATCCAGCGACATTATGATTTCACCCTATGGCAAATCGGGGACCACGATGATGCAGCAGATGTTTCATCAACTGCGCACCGGTGGAGACATGGATTTTGATGATATCAGCCGCGTCGTACCCTGGATAGAGACAGCACCGATACTCGGCATCGATATCAATGCAAACCAGCGCGCCGAACCGCGCGGGTTCAAGAGCCACCTCCAT
>JBCBZY010000198.1:0-5384 GCA_039815115.1 Pseudomonadota bacterium
CCGAGCCAGCCTTTGCGGATGGGCGGGAACCGGAAAGTCCCAAAGCTGATCCAATGGAGTCGCTATCCCCGCCGGAGGAAGGAAACCAACTGGATTCGAGCCAGGATCGGGAAATTTCAGAACCGGAAACTGCGGCGCCAAAGGCGCTTCCTGCTTCCTTTTCCGGCATCGTGGACCTGGTTGGGGAAGTTTCGGTCACAAAGCAAAGCATATTGAAAGCGGATATCCGGCTGATCGAATTTGCACCGCCTCGAATAGTTTATGAAGCCGTTCGCCCGATCGCGCCGGGGGACCTCAAGCAAATCGCAGATATTCTGCGGCAGGAAACCGGGGAAAGCTGGATATTGGAGGAAGGCTCCGGGACGGCGCAACCCAGCATGGATGAACAAAAACAGCTGGCTGACGAGGCGGAACGACAGAAGATTCTGGAAATGCCGATGGTCAAGGCGGCTTTTGACGCGTTTCCCGATGCCGAATTGCTTGAAACCGGTGGAGAACCCGACCACATATCAGACGAAACATCACAGCCGCACCAGACAAGGAGTTCGCTGGCATGAAATCGATGGAAGAAATGATCCAGGCTGCGCAGGAAGCCGCGCAAACCGTCCAGACCCAGATGGAAGAAGCCCAGAAAAAGCTGGACAGTATCGAAGTGGAAGGGAGATCCGGCGGCGGTCTGGTCACTGTCACCGCTACGGCAAAAGGCCGAATACTGGGGGTCAAGATCGACGATAGTCTTCTCAAGCCCGATGAAAAGGGTATTCTCGAGGATCTCGTGGCCGCGGCATTTAATGACGCGCGGGACAAGGCGGATGCTGTGAGCAGCGAAGAAATGGGCAAGATGACCAGCGGTCTGCCGCTTCCTGGCGGGTTCAAATTGCCGTTTTGAGGAGCCTGTCAACTCATCGCAGGGCGCTTGAAGTGAAAAGCCGGCACCCCATATAATTTTAAAGTAGTTCTCTGCGTGACCGTCACGCAATATTCTGGAGTATAAATGTCACAATCTGAATCCCGCCCGGAAAACCGTTCCCTGCCTCTGCTTCCCTTGCGGGACATTGTTGTTTTTCCGAACATGATCGTGCCGCTTTTCGTGGGCCGCGACAAATCTGTGGTTGCACTAGAAAAGGCGATGGACAGCGACAAGGACATTTTCCTTGTGGCGCAGCTGGACCCGGCGGAAGATGACCCATCTCGCGATCAGCTTTATGACATGGGCGTGGTAGCAACTGTCTTGCAGTTGTTGAAATTGCCGGACGGCACCGTCCGCGTGCTCGTGGAAGGCAAGCAGCGGGCCCGGCACGTGTCTCTGGATGAGCAGGAAGATGGCTTTGTGCTGGCGAATGTCGAGCTCATTGAAGAGACCGAGGTCGAAAGCCATGAAACCACGGCCCTGATGCGTTCGGTGGTCGAGCAATTTGAAAATTACTCCAAGCTCAACAAGAAAATGCCTGCGGAAACAGTCGTCCAGCTTGGCGAAATTGAAGAAGCAGCGCGGCTGGCCGATGCGGTTGCTGCCAATATCAACGTCAAGGTAGCGGACAAGCAAAGCCTGTTGATCGAAGGCGATCCGGTCAAGCGACTGGAAATGGCCTTTGCCTTCATGGAAGGCGAGCTTGGGGTCCTGCAGGTCGAGAAAAAGATCCGTGGCCGTGTGAAGCGCCAGATGGAAAAGACCCAGCGCGAATATTATCTGAATGAGCAGATGAAGGCTATTCAGCGCGAGTTGGGCGATGGTGAAGATGGCGAAGGCGACGAACTGTCCGCACTCGGCAAGAAGATCGAGGAGATGAAACTCTCCAAGGAAGCGAAAACAAAGGCCAAGGCGGAGTACAAGAAACTGAAGGGCATGCAGCCCATGTCAGCCGAAGCTACGGTTGTGCGCAATTATCTGGACGTTCTGCTGGGATTGCCCTGGGGCAAGAAATCCCGGTTGAAGAAAGATATCAAGCAAGCGGAAAAAACGCTCGATGATGATCATTTCGCTCTGGAAAAGGTCAAGGAGCGGATTGTCGAGTATCTTGCCGTTCAGGCGCGTACCAACAAGCTGAAGGGACCCATCCTGTGCCTCGTGGGCCCTCCGGGGGTCGGAAAGACCTCCCTTGGCCGATCCATTGCCCGGGCAACGGGTCGTGAATTCGTCCGCCAGTCGCTGGGCGGCGTGCGTGATGAAGCGGAAATCCGCGGTCACCGGCGGACCTATATCGGGTCTCTTCCTGGCAAGATCGTTTCGAATCTCAAGAAAGCCGGGACATCGAATCCGCTGTTCCTGCTCGATGAGATTGACAAATTAGGTCAGGACTTTCGGGGCGATCCAGCATCTGCCCTGCTCGAAGTGCTCGACCCGGAACAGAATGACAAGTTCCAGGATCACTATCTCGAGATCGATATCGACCTGTCCGACATCATGTTCGTGACCACGGCCAATTCGCTGAACCTCCCACAGCCTTTGCTGGACCGGATGGAGATCATCCGGCTCGAAGGCTATACCGAGGACGAGAAGCTCGAAATCGCGAAGCGGCACCTGATTGCGAAACAGGTCGATGCCCATGGCCTCAAGGACGGCGAATTTGCGCTGACCGACGAGGCACTGCGGGATCTGATCCGCTATTATACCCGGGAAGCCGGGGTGCGGACCTTGGAACGCGAAATCGCCAAACTGGCCAGAAAAGCGCTGCGTCGGATCCTTGAGGGCGAGTTCAAGGCCGTCGAGATCACACCTGACAACCTCTCCGAATATGCTGGCGTGCGGAAATTCCGTCACGGGGTCAGTGAAGAGGAAAATCAGGTCGGCGCCGTCACCGGGCTGGCCTGGACGGAAGTCGGCGGGGAATTGCTGACCATTGAGTCAGTTACCGTGTCCGGCAAAGGACAGATTAAGACGACCGGAAAGCTCGGCGAAGTGATGACGGAATCGGTTCAGGCCGCACTCTCATTTGTCAAGGCGCGGGCGCCGTCCTATGGCATCAAGCCCAGTCTGTTCAGCCGCAAGGATATTCATATCCATCTTCCCGAAGGTGCTGTCCCCAAGGACGGTCCCTCTGCAGGTGTCGGCATTGTGACCGCCATCGTATCCACTTTGACCGGAATTCCGGTCCGTCGTGATGTTGCAATGACGGGAGAAGTGACCTTGCGCGGTCGCGTTTTGCCCATCGGTGGTCTCAAGGAAAAGCTGCTTGCTGCTCTGCGCGGTGGAATCACGACAGTGCTTATTCCGGCCGAGAATGAGAAAGATCTGGTTGAAATTCCCGAGAACATCACTTCATCTCTGAAGATCATTCCTGTCAAACATGCCGATGAGGTGCTTGCTCAGGCGCTTGCGGAGAAAGTGTCGCCCATCGAATGGAGTGACGCTGACGAATTGGCAAGCCATGCAACAGCTCCTGTCACAGACGATCCAGGATCATCAGCCCGGCACTAGCAGAACTGGCCATTGCGAGTCGCTTTGTCCCAGTATTCCGCCAAGATTCAGGCGTTTCGATGCCTATTTGAGAGGCAGAATGCCACGCATCGGGATATTTTCGGTATTTTGACGTAAAAATTGTGTCACTGACCCAAAATCTGGCGGTTTTCCTTTGACTCAGGGGTTAATCTTGGTGTTACTGCCTCTCAGACAAAGACGCGATTCAACTTAGAGTTGCACAGAGAAGGGGGGATACCCATTATGAATAAACAGGATCTTATCAGTAGCGTTGCAGACCACAGTGGTCTCAGCAAAAGCGATGCCGGCAAAGCCGTAGACGCGGTTTTTGACTCCATCACAGGCTCACTGAAGAGCGGCAATGAAGTCCGTCTCGTCGGATTTGGTACTTTTTCTACTTCCAAGCGCAAAGCATCCACCGGCCGCAACCCGCGGACCGGCGAGCCCATGCAGATTCCTGCATCGACTCAAGCAAAATTCAAAGCCGGCAAGGGCTTGAAGGACGCTGTAAACAAGTAATTGTTTAACCGGGAAGCGTTCACGCGCTTCCCGTTTTTTCTTTCGCGCTTTGTTTTGAAAACTCAGGCGGATCCTCACGGGTCCGCCTTTTTCAATTCGGCCTGCCGTGACTACCCAATTCGGGTAACGGCCAGAAAGGCATGATGGGGAAGGATCGAATGGTAGACGCTACAGGGTTCGAACCTGTGACCCGCTGATTAAGAGTCAGCTGCTCTACCGACTGAGCTAAGCGTCCAAGACCATTTCGATAGGGGCCATATAGGGGCTGCCCGCAGGAGTGCAATGGATTCCTTGGCATTCCCGGGAAATAATTATGCGAACGCGCCCCCGCGTCGTCCGGGATGCCGGTCAATCGACATCAGAATTCCGACGCAGATCATGATCGTCATCATTGATGATCCGCCATGGCTGAGGAAGGGCAGCGGAATGCCGACAACGGGGGCAAGGCCCATCACCATCATCAGGTTGATCGCGACATAGAAGAAAATCGTGGTGGTCAGCCCGGCTGCGGCAAGCTGGGAGAAACGAGTCTTGGCCTTCATGGCCACGCTCAGTCCCCAACGGAACAGCAGGAAGAAGCAGAAAAGCACGACGACGCCGCCCATCAGGCCCCATTCTTCCGCCATCGTGGCGAATACGAAATCGGTATGTCCCTCCGGCAGATAGTCGAGATGGCTCTGGGTGCCGTTCAGGAAACCCTTGCCGAATATGCCGCCCGAACCAATCGCGATTTTGGACTGACTGATATGATATCCGGCGCCTAGCGGATCATTTTCCGGACTGAGGAACGTAGTAACCCGCCGTTGCTGATAATCTTCCAGACCGAAAAAGAAGGCGATCGGAGCCATGATGGCAACAGCCGCCGCCCCGCCGACGAAAAGCCGCATCGGAAGTCCGGCCAGAAATGCCACGGTCAATGCTCCGGTAACAACCGTTATGGTCGTTCCAAGATCCGGCTGCAGCAGGATCAGGGCGCTGGGGAAGGCGATTAAAAGCAGCAGCGGCCAGATAGCGCCCCAAGTGCGGATCTGCCCGGGAGGCAAGAGATCATAAAACCGGGCTACCGCGAGAATGATTGCAGGCTTCATCAGTTCCGAAGGTTGAATGCGAATGAAACCCAGATTCAACCAGCGCTGACTGCCTCCGCCCACGGCCCCGATTAGCTCGACGCCCAGAAGCATGATCACGACCACGATATAAACGGGAAAGGCGATGGTTTTCCAGAACCGTTCCTTGAACCGGGACAGGACAATGGCCATCGCCAGAAACACCATGAAACGGACCATGTGCAATCCGGCCCAGGGGGTCAGACTACCTCCAGCTGCCGAATAGAGCACCACAAATCCGAAAGAAGCGAGCGCTAGGTGGCGCTCGCGAACGCTGCTGCAGTCGAATTCTTCTGCGTCTTCTAAAGCGATCTCTTCTACGGGTTCGATGAACTCAAAGC
>JBCBZY010000008.1:0-22338 GCA_039815115.1 Pseudomonadota bacterium
AGGTCGCAGTCGCGACAAGCTCCGTTCGATGCAGATCCTTGCCAAACATGGTCTGGGGCTGCCGCTGACGGCTTATGCCAACGACCCGAAGCAGGCGGAGGAGATCATCAAGGCGGTCAATGGCCCGCCCGTGGTTATAAAGCTGCTGGAGGGCACGCAGGGCATCGGTGTTGTGCTCGCCGAGACCATGTCCAGCGCCAAATCGGTCATCGAGGCCTTTCGCGGGGCGAACGTCAATATTCTGGTGCAGGAATTCATCAAGGAGGCCGGAGGAACGGACATCCGCGCTCTGGTTGTCGGTGGCAAGGTGGTCGCGGCCATGAAGCGCACTGGGGCTCCGGATGATTTCCGGTCCAACCTCCATCGCGGCGGTAGCGCCCAGATCATCAAGATCACGCCGGAGGAACGCTCGACCGCCGTCCGCGCGGCCAAGCATATGGGCCTCAATGTGTGCGGTGTGGACATGCTGCGATCCAATCACGGTCCCGTGATCATGGAAGTGAACAGCTCGCCGGGCCTGGAAGGCATCGAAAACGCCACCGGCAAGGATGTCGCGGGGCTGATTATCGGTTTTGTCGAGAAACACGCGAAGACCGGAAAGACCAGGACTCGCGGCAAGGGCTGAACAGACTCATCCGCCTCAGTTGATTTTGCCCTTTAGCCGGATGGCGAAACTCGTGGCACCGGCGCCGGTATTTGCCGCCATGAACCCCGTTGGCTGGATGCGGATATGCGTGACGGCCGGATCGGTGCCGTCGCCGGAATCGCTCGGGCTGTAATTGAAATTTACGCCGTCGGTTGAGAAATCGATGGAGTCCGAAAAATTACCGAACCCGCTAAAGCTATAGGAGAGTCCTGAACTGGGCGTACCATCCTGAAACTGGATCGGACCGCTGCCGGGTCCCGCAAAATCGCTGACGACCAGAGACAGGCTGGATGGCAAGGCTTCGGTCAGGATCAGGCTGTCATGATTGGGTGGGGCATTGCCGTCATTCTCCACGGTGATCAGATATTCGACAACAGCTTCGGGCAGGGCGAATTCACCGCCAAAAGGATCTTCAAAAGTGACATGAACCTTGGAGGCCGAGATATCGGGTTCCAGCAGCGCATGGAATGCCCGGGAAAAGGCGATAATCGAGGCGGTTTCGGCATCCACGGCAGACACGCTGCGCTCATTGTCCTGATCACGATCCTCATCGACGCGCAAACCGATGGTGCTGCTGTTCAGGCTGCAACGACGGAACCACCCGCCGTCGGCATTGTTGCGGCTGGTTTTTTTCGCCACCACGATCCGGCTACCGCTGGTCTGACCAACGCCGCTGGTGAAACAGCCATTGTCCCAGCCGCGAATGGTGGCGCCGGTATTGACCGTACTCCAGGTAATGGTGTTGCTGGAGACGTCTGGAAAAGTCCCGTTGAGATTACCGGGAAAGGCGATCCAGCCGATGGTTTCGGAAGAGGGTATCGGTCCGCTATTTGCCTGACTGCGTTCCAGTGCCACCTGGAAGCCGGCGCTGGTCAGCCCTTGCATTATCGCGGTGATATGGGGTCGGGATGGTGCATTGGCGACGGACTGGGTTTCGCTGTTGGCGGACTGGATCTGGGCGATCACGCTGGGCGTGCCGGGGAGCAGAGCGGAAAAACTGACGGATTGCCAGCTCGCGGTCCCGGCGACACCCGACCCGAACTGCGTTGCTGTTGTGTTGATTCGGCCGGCTTCGACAATCTGGCCATCCGGAAGGACATGCCGCCCGGGTTCGACCGCGATATAATGGACATTCTGTGCAATATGGCGGCCGTCCCAATTATCGGGCTCGAGAATCAATTCGTCAAAACCGGTTGTCGAGACATTGGTTATCCGGATGGAGGCCGAATTGTTACCCGCCGTGTCGGCGAGAGCGACGACAATCGGCACGGTGTCAAACGGTTGCTGGAAAGTGACGCGGACCGGGTTTTGGTTCACGAATGTGTCATGGGCGGTGAAAGTGCCCGCTTCGAAGCGTCCGGCGTTCGCGGGCGACAGAAATACCGGCAGGACCGCCAATGCACACAGCATGGCTGCCCAGCGCGATAATCGCATTCTGGCCCGTTTTCGTCCCCACATGAGCCAAAATTACCAGAACAGGGTTAAGGATGATTTGACCTGAGCGGAAAGACATGTAAAATCTGTTTATCGCAAAAGCGCCGAAATCGCGGCAAACTGCTGTTGACAGCGGCAGCGACTCAGCTTAAACGACCATTATTCGAAACCCGATAAGACCGGCAACACCTTCGTGGTGCGCGCTGGTTTTGTGCGTTTTGAGTGTGTTTTTAACAGCTTGGCGATGAGATAGGGCCGGAATTCCGCCGGTCCTGTGGAGCAGGAGAAAAATATTGGCACGTATTGCCGGGGTAAATATCCCAACAAACAAGCGCGTAATTATTGCGCTTACCTATATTCACGGTATCGGACGCACGAAAGCGGCTGAAATTGTCGAAAAATTGAAAATCGATCCCGCACGGCGTGTGCAGGACCTGACCGATCAGGAAGTTTTGCACATTCGCGAAACGATTGATGCCGATCACACGGTTGAAGGGGATTTGCGTCGCGAAACCGCAATGAACATCTAGCGTCTGATGGATCTCGCCTGCTATCGCGGTCTGCGTCATCGTAAAGGCCTGCCGGTTCGCGGACAGCGTACGCATACCAATGCACGCACCCGCAAAGGCAAGCCGAAGGCGATTGCCGGCAAGAAAAAATAGGACTGTCCCCCAAATATTGGGCGACGTGTCTTTTCTGGAATTTAGGTAGGAATTGATCACATGGCACGCGAACCTCAGCGCATCAAAAAGCGCGAGCGCAAAAATATCTCGGCAGGCGTAGCGCACGTCAATGCCACATTTAACAACACGATGGTCACCATCACTGATGCCCAGGGCAATGCGATAAGCTGGTCCTCGGCAGGCATGATGGGTTTCAAGGGCTCTCGGAAATCGACACCTTATGCGGCACAGGTTGCGGCGGAAGATGCCGGCAAGAAGGCAGCTGATCATGGTGTCCGGACCCTGGAAGTCGAAGTGAAAGGCCCTGGCTCCGGCCGTGAATCGGCTCTTCGTGCGCTTCAGGCCGTTGGCTTCACCATTACTTCGATCCGCGATGTCACGCCGATCCCGCATAATGGTGTCCGCCCGTCGAAACGTCGCCGGGTCTGATTGCCATTCAGGTTTGCGGAGGTTTTCCGGCTGGTTGCCTCCGATTTTTTAAATTCAGAGTGGAAATGACGTCCAACCCACTCTTCAGAACTCACTAGGGGAAGTCCATGACTGTCAATATGAAGAACTGGCAAGAACTGAAAAAGCCCAACGTTCTCGACATTAAATCCGGTGGTGATCCCAAGCGCAAGGCAACGTTCATTGCCGAACCTCTGGAACGCGGTTTCGGTCTGACCATCGGTAACGCACTGCGCCGTGTCCTGCTCTCCTCGCTCCAGGGTGCAGCTGTCACGTCGATCAAGATTGAAAATGCCCTGCACGAATTCTCTTCGTTGCCGGGTGTGCGTGAAGACGTGACCGACATCGTCCTGAACGTGAAGCAGATTGCGCTCAAGATGGAAGGCGAAGATGCCAAGCGTCTGCAGCTTTCCGCGACCGGCCCTGCCGAAGTGAAAGCAGGCGACATTGCCGTTTCCGGCGATATCGAAGTGATGAACCCGGATCTGGTGATCTGTCACCTCGACGAAGGCGCTTCGCTGAACATGGAACTCACGGTCAACGTCGGCAAGGGCTATGTCCCGGCTGTCGCCAACCGGCCAGCAGATGCGCCGATCGGTCTGATTCCGGTTGACTCGCTCTATTCGCCGATCCGTCAGGTTTCGTACAAGGTCGACAATGCCCGTGTGGGTCAGGAGCTCGACTTTGACAAACTGAACCTGACCATCGACACCGACGGCACGGTAACCCCGGAAGATGCGATTGCCTATGCTGCGCGTATTTTGCAGGACCAGCTGCAGCTGTTCGTGCATTTCGAGGAAGCGCTGGAAAGCGTGTCATCGCCAATTGGCATGGCCGCAGCCCAGAGCCAGCAGGAAAGCGACGCGAACCAGCTCAACCGCTACCTTCTCAAGAAGGTCGACGAGCTGGAACTGTCGGTCCGTTCGGCCAACTGTCTCAAGAACGACAATATCATCTATATTGGCGATCTGGTGCAGAAGACCGAAGCCGAAATGCTGCGCACCCCGAATTTCGGTCGCAAGTCGCTGAACGAAATCAAGGAAGTGCTGTCCAGCATGGGTCTGCGTCTCGGCATGGACATCCCCGGATGGCCGCCAGAGAATATCGAAGAAATGGCCAAGAAGCTCGAACAGGAACTTCTCGGCTAAACAGGGAACCTGGCCGACCCTGAAACCGGCCTGAACTGGGGTACCTGATACGGCCCCTTTTTGAACGAAGGAAGAGAATATGCGTCATAAAATGAAGGGCCGCCGGATGCAGCGGACCGGAGCACATCGTCAGGCTTTGCTGAAAAACCTGTCGGCCGCTCTGATCAAGCATGAGCAGATCATGACGACTCTGCCCAAGGCGAAGGAAATGCGCCCCTATGTCGAGAAGCTGATCACGCTGGCGAAAAAGGGTGGCTTGTCCAACCGTCGCCTTGCGCATTCGCGGCTGATGGACGAAGTGCAGGAAAAGAAGCTGTTTGAAGATCTCGCGGAACGCTACAGCGACCGCAATGGCGGCTATACCCGCATCATCAAGGCTGGCTTCCGGGATTCTGATGCTGCACCGATGGCGGTTATCGAGCTGATGGACCGGGACGAAGACGCCAAGGGCCAGGACAGCGGTCCGGACCAGAATGTCGAGGAAGACTTCGAAGAGGCATAAACCGGTCTGATTCCATACGGTTTCAATTGATATCAGAGGTCGCGGGCGATAAGCTCGTGGCCTCTTTTTCATTGGAGCCCAGCTATGCGTATTTCCGGTCTGATAACCTTGGCGACCGCCGCCACGATGACACTGGCCTCTGCTCCAGCGATTGCAGAGACTGCTGAGAAAGGTGACCTTTTGACCTATCCTGAAACGCGTACGGTTGATGTCGTGGACGAGCAGTTCGGTGTCTATGTTTCTGATCCCTACCGCTGGCTGGAAAATGACGTTCGCGAGGACGAGGATGTGGCAGCCTGGGTGGCGGCGCAGAATGCCCTGACCGACAGCTATCTGGACAAGCTGGACGGTACGAAAGCACTGGCAGCATCGATGACCCGGCTGTTTGACTATGATGACCTGAACGCGCCGGTCGAGGCCGGCGACAAATATTTTTACGAGCGCAAGAGTGGTGGTCAGAACCAGGCAATCCTTTATGTCCGTGATGCTGACGGCGGCGAAGAGCGTGTGCTGCTCGATCCGGCGACATGGTCGGAAGATGGTGCCACCGCACTCGCCGAATGGGCACCGTCGGGAGATGGCAGCCATCTCGTCTACGCTGTGCAGGATGGCGGATCGGACTGGCGGACGCTGAAGGTGGTGAAAGTCGAGACGGGGGAAGTCCTCGCGGATGAGGTGGAATGGGCCAAGTTTACCAATCTCGCCTGGATGCCGAACTCGACTGGCTTCATCTATTCGCGCTTTCCGGAACCGGAAGAAGGGGCCGCGTTTCAGTCCCTCAACAAAAACCACAGTCTACATGTGCATGTTCTCGGTACTGGCCAGGCCAAAGACATTAAGGTCTACGAAACCCAGGATCGCCCCGACCTGAACCATTTTGCCGAGCTGACCTCTGACAAACAATGGGTGGTGATCACGTCTTCCTCGGGTACGGATGATCGATATGAGATGACATTGATCAAGGTGGAAGCCCCCGAAATCAACGCCCAGACACTTGTCGAAGGTTTTGATCACAGCTGGTCCCTGATCGACGGAGTCGGGGATGTGCTCTATTTCACCACGAACAAGGATGCCCCCCGACAACGGGTCGTGAAAATGGACTTGAGTGCGGAAGAGCCGGCATGGGTCGAGCTGGTGCCGGAACATAGTGCTACGATCGATGATGCTGTCATGATCGGAGACAAGATTGCGGTCAATTATATCGATGACGCGAAAAGCCGCCTCGAGCTGTTTTCGCTGGATGGCAAACCGCTCGGCGTGGTGGATCTGCCCGGACTCGGTCAGGTGAGTCAGCTGCGGGGTTCCGCCAAGGACCCGACCGGCACCTTTGCCTTTGACAGTTTCAACCAGCCGAGCACGATCTACAAATTTGAGGCCGCCGGTGCGCCGACAGTGTGGGCGCGGCCGGAATTGCCGTTTGATCCCGACACAGTCGCCGTTTCCCAGCGCTTTTACGAAAGCAAGGACGGGACGAAGATCCCGATGTTTGTTGTCCACAAAAACGATCTGGATCTGTCCGAGGGCGCGCCGACTCTGCTTTATGGCTATGGCGGGTTCAACATCTCGATCATGCCGCAATATAAACCGGCCTGGCTGGCCTGGGTGGAAGCGGGCGGGGTCTTTGTGTCCGCCAATCTGCGCGGTGGCGGCGAATATGGTGCGGAATGGCATGATGCCGGTCGGCTCGACAACAAGCAGAATGTCTTCGACGATTTTATTGCCGCCGGAGAATATCTGATCGCGGAAGGTATCACTCCGAAAAACGGACTGGCGATTGAAGGACGCTCAAATGGCGGCCTGCTGGTCGGTGCGGTCATGAACCAGCGTCCGGACCTGTTCACGGCGGGTCATGCGGCTGTCGGAGTCATGGACATGCTGCGCTTCGACCGGTTTACGGCCGGGCGCTACTGGGTGGATGATTATGGCTATCCGAACAAGGAAGACGATTTCCAGACGCTGTTGGCCTATTCACCTTACCACAATATCCAAAACGGCACGGACTATCCGGCCCTGATGGTATCCACGGCCGATACAGATGACCGTGTGGTACCGGGGCACAGCTTCAAATATATTTCCCGCCTGCAGGCCGCGAATACCGGCGACAAGCCACATCTGATCCGGATCGAAACCCGGGCCGGGCATGGCAGCGGCAAGCCGACCGACAAGGTGATTGCGGAATATTCCGATATTTACGGCTTCATGGCTGATGCGATCGGGCTGGAGCTGAAATAGGCAGTTTTTCCGTCGCCGCTATTCCGGGAGGGCAAAGGCGACAATATGATCGCCCTGGCGGGTGCCGATATTGGACGCCCCGCCGGCAGCGATCACGACATATTGCTTGCCTTGCCACATATAGCTCATCGGCGTCGCCTGACCGCCTGCGGGAAGTCGGCCTTTCCACAGCTCCTTGCCATTCGACACGTCAAAGGCGCGCAAATAGTCATCAGCTGCCGCGCCAATGAAGACCAGCCCTCCAGCGGTTATCATCGGCCCGCCGAGCGCCGGTGTGCCCAGTTTCAGACCCAGACCGCCGGGGGCCAGATCCTCGGTGGTCCCAAGAACCTGCCGCCAGACAATCTCGCCGCTGTCCAGATCAATGCCCGCCAGCATGCCCCATGGCGGAGGAGAACAGGGCAGGCCCAGCGGTGACAGTACAGGCGCCCGCGTCATCGCATAGGGCGCACCTTCCATCGGCGCGAATTCGTCGCCATCGCTGATCTCGTTCACTTGCTCGCGCTCGGACTTGTCGGGATGCATCTGCATGTAGGAGGCGATATTGTTCATGTTGACAACGAGCAGGTTGCGCTGCGGATCATAGGCCGCGCTGCCCCAGTTCGCGCCGCCGCCGGTAAAGGGCAGCGACAGGGTGCCGCCGATGGAGGGCGGGGTGAAGAGTCCCTCGGCGCGCAGATTTTCCAGTTTGGATTTGCAGGCGAGCTTGTCCCACAATGTGATGCCAAAGGCATTGGCGGGATCGAGGCGATTGGGCACGACCGGCGGTGTTTTGGCCGGGAAGGGCTGAGTGGCAGACAGCAATTCACCATCGACTCCGTCTTGTGGCACCGCCCGCTCTTCGACGGGCAGGACAGGTTCGCCGGTTTCCCGGTCGAGGACGAAGATCAGGCCGGTCTTGGTGACCTGGGCGACCACATCGCGGGCTTCGCCATCGCTCCAGACCTGATACAGTCCCGGCTGGGCAGGGACATCATAATCCCACACATCATGATGGACAGTCTGGAAATGCCAGACGATCTCTCCAGTCTTGCCATTCAGCGCCACGACGCTGTTGGCATAGCGATTGTCTCCGGGCCGGTTGCCGCCAAAATAATCCGGACTCGGGCTGGATGTCGGCAGGAAGACCAGTTCCCGTGCTTCATCAACGGCAATGGTCGACCAGACATTGGTGTGCCCGGTCGGGATTTTCGTAGGCCCGGCCAGCGGATTGAACGACCATAGCGGTTCGCCGTTCCGGATATCAAATGCGAATACCGTCCCTTTTGGCGCGTCGGTGCGGAGATTGTCACCAATGGCCGTGCCGGTGATGACGACGTCCCCCATGATCGCTGGGGCGGAAGTGATCTGGAACTCGCCGGGCCAGCGCAGGGCGATGGACGGTTCGATCTGTACCGCTCCGCCCTCGCCAAACTCCTCGCACAGCGCACCAGTCTTTGCATCCAGTGCGATCAGGCGGGCATCGACCGTTCCGGTCAGGATTCGCGACGAGCACAGGGATTCTTCCGCTTCTTCCGCATTGTCCGTCCAGTAGGAGACACCCCGGCAGGTATATTGATTGGCCGGCCGGATATCTGACGCCACCTGCGGATCATGGCGCCATTGCTCCTCGCCGGTTCCGGGGTCAATCGCGATGACCTGATTGAACTGGGTGCAGAAGATCAGCGATCCCTCGACCAGTATCGGAGTCGTTTGCAAGGCCGCCCGGCGCAGGTCGCCATCGGGGCGGTCGTTCAGCACGCCGCTGCGATGGGTCCACGCGATTTCCAGCTGGTCGACATTGCCCGGCATGATCGATCCGGCAGCAACAAAGCGATGACCCATTTTGTCACCACCATATTGCGACCAGCTCTGTCCCAGGTCTCCGATATCTTCCCGAACAATGTCGGATTGCCCGTGAATGGTGAGCCTTTCAGCCGAGCCGAAGAGTGTCCACATGGCGGAGCCTCCGGCAAAGCTGACAGTGATAAGGAGAAGCAATAGAATCAGCGAGATGCGCAGCGGTGTAAATTTCATGTCGGAAAGCTAGCATGTTTGTCAGACTTGTCCCAGCAAGCCGGATTTGGGCGATCAGAAATTGACAGTTTTCTGGGTAAAAAAAGCCCAATACGGAGCTAAATTTCTGAAAATAATATATAATAACTGTTCATATAAATAGACCCTAACCTGAACAAAGGCTGTCGAGCCAGTTCAGTCCCTGCTCAAAACGCCTCCCCTATAAAGGCTCTGCAAGCTCGGGAAATGGTTTCGGGCAGTGTGAAAGGAAAGTGGATATGAACACGCTCAACAAAGCGCTCGTTGGAACCGCTGCTGCTGCTGCAATGGCTGTTTCTGCAACTCCGGCTCAGGCCCGGGACAAGGATAACGGTATCAGCGCCGGTGAAGTATTGGCCGGTGTCGCCGTAGTCGGTGCCATCGCTGCCATCGCCAGCTCGGGCAAGAAAGACCGGGGCTATAATGATGTCCGGTATGACCGCGGCTATTATGGTGATCGGCGCTATAACAACGGCTATCGCAAGATCGGCAAGCGCAAGGCGATCAATCGCTGCATCCGCGCCGCCGAGAATCGGGCAACCCGCCATGGCCGGGCGACCGTGACCCGGGTCGGTGATGTGGACCGGACGCGTTACGGGTATAAGGTCAAGGGCCGGATCCTGGTCGAGAAGGGTCGCTATGGCCGCTATGTCGACAAGGGCCGCTTCACCTGCCGGATTGACGGTCGCCGGGTGACCAACGTGCGGTACAAAGGGCTGGATTATGCCCGGCGCTAGTGATCACGCGCAAATGTAAAACTATGGTTCAGCCTGGTGACAGGCTGAACCTTCTATATATAGTGACATGACAGGTTCTTGAGTACAGAATCTGGGAATACAGGGGTAAGTATATGCAGATTTCCAAAACAGTTTCCGCCGTAGCCGCGTCTGCGGCCCTTGCCATTTCCGGCGCCACACCTGCCGCCGCAGCGCCGGTCAGTCCGGTTGCATCTGGACCGGTCATGCCGATCGACATCGACAGTCTCGGCTGGTCACCGGCGGCCGAAACCGCTGCTGGCTGGCGCGGATATCGTGGCTATCGCGGATATCGCGGCTACAGAGGCTATCGTGGGTACAGAGGTTATCGCGGTCATCGGCGGCACCGCGGCCGGATTGACGGCGGCGACATTCTCGCGGGCATTCTCGTGATTGGCGGCATCGCAGCCATTGCGAATGCGGCATCGAAGGACAAACGCGATGACCGCTATGAAGACCGGGATTATCGCCGCGACGACCGGCGTTCGGATCGCCGCAGCAGCCGGGATCAGGACAGGGATTTGCGTTCCATGGATACAGCCATCAATGTCTGCTCTAACGCTGCGGAACGTCAGGCTGGCGAGGATGCGCGGATCGAGCAGATTCAGTCTGTCGCGCGCGACGGCAATGGCTGGCGCGTCGAAGGCAGCATTGCGAACAGCAAGGAAAGCACATTCCTTTGCGGCACGACCAATGGCCGCGTGGACTTTGTTCAATTGGGTTCCGGCAGTCTGGCGCTGGCCAACTAGAGACTCATGCTAGACGGCAGTTCGGCCAAATTCCTGGCGCGTAACGGGGTGCGAGGCGCTTAGTCCGCCATCGACGGCAATAGCCTGTCCGTTGACATAGGATGACCGGTCGGAGGCCAGGAACAGGGCCACTTCCGCCATCTCGATCGGCGCGGCACCGCGACGCAAGGGATTGAGGTAACCGAGCCGGTCCTCCTTGCCCTTCTCGCGCGCCTTGTCGTAGATGAACTGTGTCATACCCGTTTCGGTAATCCCGGGACAAATCGCATTGCAGCGCACATTGGCTGTGGCGAACTGCTGGGCCGCGACTTTCACCAGATTTATGACCCCGGCCTTGGAGGCCGAATAGGCGGGGCCGCCCGCGCCCGAACGGATGCCGGCAACACTGGCGGTGCAGATGATCGAACCGCCATGCCCGCTGTCGGCGATCACCTTGCCCGCATATTTCGCGGCCAGAAAAGGCCCGATCAGATTGACGCGCAGCACTTCCTGCCATTCCGCGACACTGCTGTCGAAAATCCCCTCGAACCCGCCACCGATTCCAGCATTGGCGAAAAAGACATGCAGATCGCCAAAGCGCTGTTCCGCCGCCTCGACCAGCATTTCGACATCGCCTTCGCTGCCGGCATCAGCCTTGATCGCGATGATATTGCCGTCCGAACCTGCCGCGGTTTCCTCGACCGCATCAGTGACATCGCTGGCGATGACCTTTGCGCCATGATCAGCGAACAACCGGGCGGCAGACCGGCCGATGCCGCTACCGGCGCCGGTAATGATTGCCACCTTGTCTGTTAGATCGGCCATATCTTCTCTCCCAATTCCACTGGTTTTGCGGCGAAGGCCGGAAAACCAGAATATGCGATTACATATGTTCTGGACCCCGGCCTTCGCCGGGGAACTATTTACGCGCCGGCACGCTTGGCTGCTTCCCAGCCGGCCTGTGCCAGCGGCGTCACCCGGTCCGACATTTCCGCTGCGGCAGCACTATTGGCGGTGCCATCGACGACCCGCTTTTGAATGCCTTGCAGAATAGCAGCAATCCGGAAGAGATTATAGGCGAGATACCAGTCCATCGGCGGCAGCTCGTCAATCCCGGCTTTTTCGCAATAGCGGGCGATGGCTTCTTCGCGGGACGGAATGCCGATAGCCGCCAGATCTACACCCTTTAGACCACTGCGGCCTTCCGGTTCCATTTCATAGGCCATCAGCCAATAGGCAAAGTCCGCAATCGGATCACCAAGGGTCGACAGTTCCCAGTCGAGCACCGCGATCACTTTGGGCGCGTCGTTCTCGAAGATCATGTTGTCGAGACGATAATCGCCATGAACGATGCCAAAGCTTTTCTGCTCGGGAATGGTTTTTGTCAGCCACTCGATCAGCTGATCCATCTCGGGGATTTTTTGCAGCTCGGAAAGTTTATATTGCTGGGTCCAGCGGGAAATCTGGCGCTCGCAATAATTGCCGGGCTTGCCGTGTTTTTCCAGGCCAAGCTCCGCGGGGTCATAGCTGTGGAGCAGCGCCAGCGTGTCGATCATCTCGTGATAGATCGCCTTGCGCTCGGCCGGTTCCAGGCCGGGCAGAGTGCCGTCCCACAGGGTCCGGCCGTCGGCCATGCCCATGATGTAGAACATGGTGCCGATCACGTCATCGTCATCGCACAGGCCATAGGGCTTGGCGACGGGGAAGCCGGCTGGATGCAGCCCGGCAATAACGCGGAACTCGCGGTCGACAGCATGGGCCGAGGGCAGCAATTTGCCGAACGGTTTCTTGCGCAGGACATAGTCCGTGCCCGGCGTTTCGATCTTGTAAGTGGGGTTGGACTGGCCGCCCTTGAACTTGGTGATCGTCATCGGGCCGGCGTAGCCCTCGACATTGGCCTCCATCCAGCTTTGCAAACTGGCTTCGTCGAGCTTGTCCTTCTCAGGCACAGCCATGGTGCCGACCATATCTTCTTGTGGATTCATGGGAAGTTTCCTCTTCCTGGGTATTTAGTCAAAAACGATGACGGAACGGGCGGTTACACCCTTTTCCATGGCTTCGAAACCCTCATTCACCTGTTCCAGCGAGATGCGGTCCGAAATCAGTTCATCGAGTTTCAGCACGCCCTTCATGTAGAAATCGACCAGCCGGGGAATGTCTAAGGGGAACCGGGTGTCGCCCATGATTGCACCTTGCAGGGATTTGCCGGACAGCAGATCCATTGCGCTCAGCCCGACTTTCTGGTCGAGCGGCATCATGCCGAGGATGGTGGCTGTGCCTCCGCGCCGCAGGACATCAACAGTGAGCTGCGCCGATTGCGGACGGCCAACGGCCTCCACTGCATGATCGACGCCGCCCTGGGTCATCTCGACAATTTCTCCGGCCGCACCTTCAGCAGTAGCATCCACGACATCGGTCGCGCCCATGGCTATTGCCATTTCGCGTTTTTCCGGAACCGGGTCCGCTGCGATGATCTGACCGGCGCCGGCAATTTTCGCCGCGTTGATGGTGGCAAGGCCAACACCGCCGCATCCGACAACCGCGACCGACTCGCCCGGTGTGACATTGCACGAATTGAAGACCGTGCCGGCCCCGGTGGTCACCGCGCAGCCAATGACCGCGGCCCGATCGAGCGGCATTTCCGGATCGATCGCTACACAGGCATTTTCGTGGATCAGCATCTGTTCGGCAAAAGCGGACAGATTGAGCATCTGGTTCATCACCGATCCGTCTTCAGCGGTGATCCGGGGCGCATCCTCCGGACCGCGCCTCGTATCCCCGCCGAGGCACAGCGACAGCCGTCCGGTGACACAGAATTCGCAATGACCGCAAAAGGCCGACAGACAGGTAATCACGGCATCGCCAACCTTGACGCTGCGTACTTCGTCACCCACGGCCTCGACAATACCGGCAGCCTCATGGCCCGGTATCGCAGGCAAAGGATGTGGGTAACTGCCGTTGATGAAGTGCAGATCACTGTGACAGAGCCCGCAGGCGGCGGTGCGGATCAGCACCTCGCGCGCCTTGGGCTTGTCGATGGACACATCCTCAACCGATAGTGGCTGGCCGGGTTCCCGCAGGATGGCTGCTTTCATGGGTCAGTTCCTAGCGTGTTACGGCCAGATCGCCCGAAGAAAACTCTTCCTTCTTCATCTTGCTGCCCTCTGCGGTCTCGGCATATTTGCCATATTCGATCTTGGCGATGGTGCGGTTATGCACCTCGTCCGGACCGTCGGCGAGACGCAGGGTCCGCTGGTGCGCATAGGCACTGGCAAGACCGAAGTCGTTGGAGACGCCGCCGCCGCCATGGGCCTGGATCGCGTCATCAATGATCTTCAGCGCCATCATCGGAGCCTGAACCTTGATCATGGCGATCTCGGCCTTGGCATATTTGTTGCCGACCTTGTCCATCATGTCCGCGGCTTTCAGGCAGAGCAGGCGACTCATGTCGATATCGATCCGGGCGCGGGCGACGCGCTCTTCCCAGACACTATGCTCGGAAATACGTTTTCCGAAGGCGATACGCGACTGCAGGCGGCGGACCATTTTCTCCAGCGCTTCCTCTGCCACACCGATGGTGCGCATGCAGTGATGTATCCGGCCAGGTCCAAGACGACCCTGCGCGATTTCAAAGCCGCGGCCTTCGCCGAGAATGATGTTGGATGCGGGGACGCGAACGTCCTTCAGTTCCACTTCCATATGGCCATGCGGGGCATCGTCATAGCCGAAGACCGGCAGATGCCGCACGACATTCACGCCCGGCGCGTCAGTCGGTACCAGGATCTGGGACTGCTGCGTATAGCGGCTGCCCTCGAAGCTGGTTTTGCCCATGACAATCGCAATCTTGCAGCGTGGGTCGCCGAGACCGGAAGACCACCATTTGCGACCGTTGATGACATATTCATCGCCGTCCCGCTCGATCTTGGTTTCGATATTGGTGGCATCCGAAGAGGCCACAGCGGGTTCCGTCATCAGGAAGGCGGAGCGGATCTCGCCGTTCATCAGCGGGCGCAGATATTGCTCTTTCTGTTCCAGCGTGCCGTAGCGGTGGAAAACTTCCATGTTTCCGGTATCCGGTGCGGAGCAGTTGAAAACCTCGGAAGAGAACCCAACGCGGCCCATTTCTTCAGCACACAGCGCATATTCCAGATTGTTGAGGCCCGGACCTTCAAATTCGAACACTTCGTCAATATGCGTCAGGTTCGGATTGTGTGGCGGCATGAACAGGTTCCAGATGCCGGCTTCCTTGGCCTTTTTCTTTTCTTCCTCGACCACCTGCAGAACTTTCCAGCGGTCGCCGGTTTCATCTTCCTTTTGATAATCGGCGACGCGGGGACGTACATGATTCTCGATATGCTCGCGTACCCGGTTGCGCCAATATTCCTGCTTTTCGGTGAGATCGAAATCCATGCCAATGTCCTTTTCTTGAAGATTCTGTTTTTAACTATGCAGTTAACTTATCAGACCCCTTGGGGCTTTGCCACAGGGAAACGTGCGGTTTGCCGGAAAAAATCTACTCCGCCGCGCGGGCCGACATCCGTTCCTCGTGATCCTTTTCGCCGAGCGGGAACAACGTGTAAGCCCAGGCACCGACCAGCGCGATTCCGGTGGCGAGTACGACATAGAACAGCGCGAGATTATCGACGATTTCGGGATCCACCGTGCCACTCGCGGCACCGGCGGGCAGGCCAACCAGCGCGATAATCAGACCCGACAGCAGGATGCCGAGACCATTGACCACCTTTTGCATGAAAAACATGCCGGAGGAGAACAGGCCTTCGGTGCGCTTGCCGGTATCATGTTCATATTGATCCGAGACATCGGCAATCATCGACATGGTCAGGATCATCGCCGAAATACCGGATGCCGTAGAGCTGATCAGGAAGACGAACAACAGGGGCACCATTAGCGGGTCGCCCGGTTCCGGGAACATTCCTGCAAATCGCAGCCAGTAGGGAAGGGTGCCGAGTATCAGTGTGAAGAGCGCCAAAATGGCTGCCGCATGGGCCTTGCCGAGTTTTTTGGATATGGGCGTCACCATGATGAACGCGAAGGTGGCTGCGACAAACAGCAGGGCCGAATAGGTCGTGAAATTGGCCTGACTGAATTCCCAGACATGGGTGAACAGATAAATGGACAGTGCAAAGATCAGCCACTGGTTGGTAAAGGCAAAGACCCCGGCAAACATCAGCAGCAGGAACGGGCGATAGCGGAAGGCCTGCAAAATCTCGCCAAAGCTCTCGGCAGATTGCGGATATTCGGTTGCTTCCCGATATTGTCCGACGATCCGCTTGTGGGTGCCGATTGCGGATGACAGCGCGGCGATGATCATGATGCAGGCGCCAAATATGGCGTAGATGCTGTATCCGTCCGGATTGAGCTGGCCATCCGCATGTTCCGCCGTCGGAGTGAGGAAAATCGAATAGGCCAGAAACATGACGAAAATCCCGCCGCCCCAGCCGAAGAGGAAGCGGTAGCGCATGATCGCTGTCCGGTCGTGATAGTCACTGCTCAGTTCGGGGAGCAAAGCAAGCGCGGGGACTTCATAGGTGGAAAAGGCCATGCGAACGCCCATGGCGATGACAAACAGATAGGCAAAAGTGCCCCATTCGCTGAGTTCTGGCGGGTGCCACAGAGCGATCCAGATGACAGCTATGGGAATCACTGCGCCATAGAGCCACGGGTGACGCCGCCCGATTTTGGTCCGGGTGCGATCGCTCATCTGGCCGACGGCCGGATCGATAAACGCATCGGCGATCAGGGCCAGCGCGATGGCCAGACTGACCAGATCGGCGCGCAGGCCGATGACCTGATTATAATAGAAGAGCAGGAAGGTGGCGAAGCCGTTATCCTTGATACCATAGGCCACCGACCCGAAACCATAGGCCAGCTTGGATTGCAGCGGCAGTGTTTTCGCTGCGGTGCTCATGCCCGGTTGTCCGGGAGCTGACGGTTGACGGGAAGTCTTGCAGTCAGAACTGATTCGGGTCTGTACCCCGGTTTCCGGTCGATATCGTGCATCCAGTCCTGCTCCCGTTTTGCGCCTTGCATAGGCGCCGCTTGAAAAGCCCGTCAATCTATTACCGCGCGCCTTGTCTCTGACGTTACGGAATCCTGAGCCGCTATTGGCCGGAAAATTTTCTGTCCGGAAATGCGAGGGGATCGTTGAACCTTGGGCCTGTCCTATGTTACTCCCGTCTTAATCGATCAATTAAAGGAACACAATCATGTCCGATCTGGAGACCTTCCGCAAAGAGACCGCGGCGTGGCTTGAAGCCAACTGTCCCCCCGAGATGCGCCAGCCGATGGTGGATGAAAGCGATGCCTGCTGGGGCGGCCGCAATCCGACCTTCAAACCGGGGCAGAAGGAATGGATGGACATCATGGCGGAAAAGGGCTGGACCGTTCCGGACTGGCCCAAGGAATATGGCGGCGGCGGACTGTCCCGCGCCGAAGCGAAGATCCTGCAGCAGGAAATGGGGCGTCTGAAATGCCGCTCGCCTTTGTCCAGCTTCGGTATCTGGATGCTTGGACCTGCATTGCTGCACTTCGGCACCGAAGATCAGAAGAAGCATTTTCTGCCACTCATCGCACGGGGCGAAGTCCGTTGGTGTCAGGGCTATTCGGAGCCAGGTTCGGGATCCGATCTGGCCTCGCTGCAGACCAGCGCGATTGACCAGGGTGATCATTTTGTCGTCAACGGCCAGAAAATCTGGACCAGCTATGCCGACCAGGCCGACTGGATTTTCTGTCTCACACGAACCGACAAGAACGAGAAGCACAAGGGCATTACCTTCATGCTGTTCGACATGGCGAGCGAAGGTGTGACGACCAAGCCGATCAAGCTGATCTCCGGCGCTTCGCCTTTCTGTGAAACCTTCTTCGACGATGTCAAAGTGCCCAAGGACTATGCACCGGGCGTTTCTTCGGTTGTCTTTGAAGTCAACAAGGGCTGGGACGTCGCGAAATATCTGCTGGGCCACGAGCGCAGCATGATTTCCGGAGACGGTTCCGGCGGCGCGACATCGCTGGGTGCGAAATTTGCTGATCAATATGGCCGCGATGAAATGGGCCGGCTGGATGATCCGATGTTGCGGGCCGAAATGGCGAACATGGATATTGACGTGCTCGCATTCCGCGCCATGGCGGAACGCTTTGGTGACACGTTCAAGGCTGGCCTCTGCCATCCCGCGCAGCCCAATATGATGAAATATGCCGGCACCGAGATCAACAAGCGGCGGCACGAGCTGATCATGTCGGCCGGTGGCAGCGAAGTCCTGGAATGGGAAAGCGATGCAACCAATGGTGGACTGACAGCGCGAAACTGGCTGCGCACCAAGGCCAACAGCATTGAAGGCGGCACCAGCGAAGTCATGCTGAACGTTGTATCGAAACAGATTTTGCGTCTGCCGGGCGCCTAGAAACACATATATCACATAATAGAGTGCCCCCGCGCAGGCGGGGGTCCATCTCCCGGCTTGTATTTATGGCAGATCAATGGAGATGGGTTCCTGCCTCCGCAGGAACACGACAAAGGAGGAACACATGCCATTATATCTGAATGACGACCAGCAGATGCTGCAGGACAGCGCCGCCGACTTTATGAAAGGTGAGGGCGATGTCGCCCATTTCCGGAAATTCCGGGATATGGAATGCAAGGACGGATTCTCCCACGATCTGTGGAAGAAATTCGCCGAAATGGGTTTTACCGGAATCATGATTTCCGAAGAGGAAGGCGGACTGGGTCTTGGCCATATCGAGGCTGGTGTGGTGCTGGAGCAAATTGGCCGCAATCTGACGCCATCGCCTTTTCTGTCTACCGCAGTAGCCGGTGTCGAAGCATTGAATGCCGGGGGCAAGGCAATGCGGGAGAAATATTTTCCCGACATATTGTCCGGGGACAGCGTTCTCGCGCTGGCGATTGATGAAGGGGCAAAGCATCGACCCGATCAGATCAGCATGGCCGCGACGCGCGAAGGCAATGGTTTCAAGCTGGACGGCAAGAAGCAATTTGTGGTCCAGGGCGGTTCCGCCGATACGCTGATTGTTGCCGCGCGGACCAGCGGCAGCGCAGGTGAGGAAAAGGGCCTGACCCTGTTCGCGGTCGATACGGACGCCGCCGGTCTGTCCCGTGACAGCGTCCGCCTGGTTGACAGTGCGATGGCTGCCCATGTCGAATTTGACGGTGTGGTTGTCGATGCAGATGCGGTCATCGGCGAAGTCGATGAAGGCGATGCCGTGCTCCGCCGGTTGCTCAATGCAGGCCGTGCAGGTTCCGCAGCAGAAACGCTGGGTGTCGGAGCCGGTGCGATGGATATCACGGTGGATTACATAAAGGGCCGCAAGCAGTTTGACACGATCATCGGCACCTTCCAGGCGCTGCAGCACCGGATTTCGCATCTCTACAGTGAAATGGAAATTGCCCGCGCCACCGTGCTGAAGGCGCAGCAGATGCTCGATCAGGGATCATCCAGGGCAGAATTGATGGTGTCGGTCGCCAAGGCGAAAACGGGCAAGGCCACGGCATTGTCTGTGCGTGAAGGGGTGCAGATGCATGGCGGCGTCGGGATGACCGACGAATATGATATCGGCTTGTACATGAAACGCGACCGGGCGTTGGCGGAATTTATGGGCGATGCAAATTATCACACCAATCTCGTCGCGGAAATGCACGAATATTAAGGGACAGCAGCATGGATTTTGGAAAACTCTTCTCGCTCGAAGGGCGGACTGCTCTAGTCACGGGCGGACAGCGCGGGATCGGCAAAATGATCACAGAAGGCTTTCTGGCGCAGGGCGCGAAAGTCTATATCTCGGGCCGCAAAGCTGATCAGGGCGAGGCGGCCGCCGCAGAATTTGGCGAGAACTGCATCTATATTCAGGGCGATATTTCTACGGTCGAAGGATGCAAGGCACTGGCCGAGGCAATTGCCAGCCGCGAAGAGAAGCTCGACATTCTGGTAAACAACGCGGGTGTCGCATGGGGCGAGGAATATCTGAGCTTTCCCGAATCCGGCTGGGACAAGGTCATGGATACAAATGTCAAAGGCCTGTTCTTCCTGACCCAGGCGCTGCACCCTCAGCTCAAGGCGGCGGCCAGCTTCGAACAGCCGGCCAAGGTGATCAATATCGCTTCGATCGACGGGCTGAAGGTCAATCCGTGGGAAACCTACAGTTATCAGGCATCGAAGGCTGCCGTTGTTCATCTGACCCGGAAAATGGCTTCAAAACTGGTTCAGGACGACATCATCATGACCGGCATCGCTCCCGGTGCCTTTGCTTCAACGATGAACAAGGCCGCGCGGGACCATGGCGATGCCGTGGCACCGGGCATTCCGGCGCGCCGGATCGGCAAACCCGAAGATATGGCATCTGCTGCCGTCTATCTGGCCAGCTCCGCTGGCGATTATGTCATCGGTTCGACACTTCCGGTGGATGGCGGCGTGGTGAATGCGGCCAATCCCGGCGCATCCATTGACGCCTGAAGCGATCCGGCCTTGACCTAACTTCTCCAAACTGTATTATTTAAGCAATACAGTTTGGAGAAAGAACATGACAAAATCATTTATCGCTGCGCTGGCCGCAGCACCGCTTTTGCTCACCGCTTGCTCGGCTTCGGTTTCCGCTGACGATGACGCGGCTGAAAGCAGCGACGATACCAGCACCATCACCATTGGCGGCGACGGGGATGACAGCAAATTCTCGATCCGCACAGATGGCTTTTCCATGGATGTCGACATGCCGTCTCTCTCGATCGACAGCAGTGATTTCGATCTGAACAATGTCAGCCTGTATCCCGGGAGCAAGGTCACGGGAATGAAAATCGAGGATAAAGACGGAGAAGGTGGTCAGGTCATTCTTGATTTTACGGCGCCAGCGGGAACCGACGAGCTGTTGCCCTGGTTCGAAGAGAAAATGACAGAAGAGAAATTCACCGTGGAAAAGGACGGCACGACGCTGTCCGGCACAACCGACGATGGTGATCCTTTTGAGCTCAGCCTGACGGAAATATCTGCGGATGAAACCAGCGGACAATTGAAATTTTCGGAGAAGTAGGAGCGTTACAAGCTTTTACCCGACAAAGGCCTGCTGTTCAGCTTGCTCCCATCATGATATGCTAGGCTCTCCTGACTTACCCAGGGGAGGCTCCATGATGACAAGATCCAATCGACAAACCCGCCGTGCAGTACTGCTGGCCTTGATGGCGGTGCCACTTTCCGTTTCGCCGTTAATGACAGTGCCTGCCCACGCGCAAAGCAAGGGCGTCAAAAGCCTGCTCGCCGACGCTTCCGACGGTGCGCTCGACAAGCTCTCTCAGCCAGGAGCCTTCTATGCCGACAAGGCGGTACGCATATTGCTCCCCGGGCCGCTGAAAAGAGCGTCGAGTATATTACGGTTCACCAGCAAGGCTGGTCTCACAAAGGATATCACGCGCGATCTGAACGATGCAGCCGGCAAAGCGGCTCTGGAAGCGAAGCCGGTATTCCGGTCCGCGATTGACAATCTGACGCTCACCGAAGGTGTCGGCATCGTGACCGGTGGAGATTCGGGAGGTACGGATTATCTGCGCAAGACGGCAGGCGAAGAGCTCGGCGTGAAAATCCGGCCGCTGGTCGAGAAGGCGCTGGAAGAGGTGGGGGCCTATGACCAGATGGCCAAGCTCGGCGATGTTTCGGCGCTGGCGTCATTGGGCGGTGCAGACTTTTCCCGAGACGGTCTCACAGACAGCGTGACTGATCAGGCGCTGGACGGAATCTTCCGCTATATCGCCAGTGAAGAGGCGAATTTCCGCAGCAATCCGCTCGACAAGGGCAAGGATTTGCTGAAGGGCATTTTCTAAGCCACTATATAACTATCTGAAAAGCAAAAATTATCCCACAAAACGGAGTACAATCAGTTGCAAAACATGCAACTGATTGTACTCCGTTTTCAATTGCAACTTAACTGTTCGAGTACCATTTCAACTCTACAAGTGAAGCAGGAAAAGTGATGTTTGATCGGCGTTTTTGATAACAAGGAGAAAATCCATGAAAACGCTTTTCAATATTGTGGCAGCGCTGAGCATGAGCAGCATTATGCTGATTTCAACGGTTCAGATCTGATCCCCAAAAAGCATTCGGTCCCGGCACAGGCACCCTCCTCCCAAAGCGGTGCCGGGATTGCACCGAAGGCCCGGTTCTTTCGATATCCCCTCCCTAAATGAAAGACCGGGCCAATGGTTGCCCCGTAAAAATCCAAAAAATCCAACCTAATTGCCTTTTCCACAAGGTGCGCAGGACTTTTCCACAGTTAAGTTGATGCGCTGTGGATAAGATGGAATTTTGCTCTAGGCGCGACTCGCAAATCCGTGACATTAAGGTTTTGTCAGAAGGGAAAGACACAAATTGGCGACCCGTCAGCAATGACCCGCCGAGGCGTAGAAAGACCGGAAGACAATCGAGACGAACAAAGTGTTTTTCGCAAGAAAAATGAATTGATCTTTCGATTGATGGCCCGGGAGAAGTCGGGGAAGCGGAAGCGCAAGCAGAAGCGGAACAGATGGACCGGGGCGATCAGGTGACTGGACCAGTATCGGGTTCGAAACCGAAGGGCAGACGCGCAAGCGTCGGCGCGGAAAACCGAGAACCACCAACGATACTGGCCCGGAAACCGGACGCCAGAAAGCGGAAACCGGAATCGCAAGAGGAAAGTTTCCCGAACCAGGCGCAGTGGGAGCCGAAATCCGAACT
>JBCBZY010000385.1:0-2124 GCA_039815115.1 Pseudomonadota bacterium
CGAAGCGCGCGAAACCGATATCGGAATCACCGGCGGCGGCAAGGGCAAGCACATGGTCTATCTCTCTGGCGTCACTGACCATCATGTTGAGGATGGCGACATGGTCGATCATATCGTGAAGCTGGTTGAAGCGAAGGCGGCTGAAATCGAAGCGGCCGAAGAGCAGGTCGAAGCAGCGGAGTAAGCTCCGGGCAGTAACGTTTGAACGTCAGTCCGGCTTTCTCCCACCAATCAGATAGGCCATGTCCCACACAATCGAACTGGCGAGGCCGCGTTCTTCGGCCAGGCGCTCTGCCAGACTGTCAGGCTGGACCGTATCGCGATCCGCAGCTCCGGAAGCTATGACTCTGTCAACCATGTAACGGGCCAAATCTTCTATTCCCTGATCACGACCGGAACCCAGCAAGATCGCCTCGGCCCGATAATGATCGATGCTTAGCCCTGCCTGTTCGAACAGTTTCGGGAGATCGAGACCCATTGTCGTGGTACCTTTTTCTGCCGCAATAGTGCGCCACATCCAGTCATGGGCCTGCTCGTGCAGTGGAATGGGTTGTGCAGCAAACGGTGCCCCGGCCTGGCTATGTTCCTGAAAGACCATCAATCCGCCCGGTTTAAGCAAGGCTGTCAGTCGTCGCACCGTTTCCCCGGCGTCGGGCAGATACATCAATATCCGGCGCCCGACGATGGCGTCGAACGGCTCCCATTCCGGCAGGCTTCGGGCAAGATCAGCATGTTCGTAAATGATCGGGGCATGGTCTGGTTCAGCGGTCTGGTTCCGGGCTTCTTCAAGCCGCATCTCGTCGCTATCGACCCCTCGGACATGCCCCTTCTTCCCGACAATTCCTGCCAGTTCACGAGTTAGAAGCCCGTTCGCACAGCCAATTTCCAGAATCCGCATGCCTCGCTTCAAACCGGCATCGTGCAAAAATCGCGAGGTTGGAGCATTGCCTGGATTGTTCATCATGACCTCTTTCTCAACAAAATGTTATAACATAACATCAGTTATTTCCGGTTCAAGCAGTTTGGGGTTGCAACGGGGTGTGAACGAGTTGAAAATGGATGGTACGGGGGGCCATTCAGACACGATATTGGGACACCATGACCAACACCCTTTTCGGCTTCGCCAAAATAGCCCCGAAATCCCAGCACTATACCGACGCGCAGAACGCGATCCTCGCGATTGTCGAGGAAACCCTTGCCGAGTCTGGCTGTATCCAGTTCATCGTCCTGGCCGATCCGGACCAGGGGCACATTTTTCTTTTCGAAGAATGGCAAGATGAGGAGGCCCTGAAGGAGCATCATGACAAGCCCTACACCAAGGCAGTGATGGACAATTACGAAACCTGGCTGGCCGAACCCTTGCGGTTTGAAACGATGGTCAAGCTTGTATGACGGGCTAGGCGTTTTTCTCGCTTAGCGGTTCAGCCGCGGCATTGAGCCAGTTCATTATGGCAAGCAAATGATCCGGCTCCGCATCATTGACGACCTGGCCGGCGATATCTGCCAGAGAGACCGCCGCCAGACTGTCGCGGAATGCCCGTTCGGCTGCGGCAAAGGCGGCCGCGATCTGGCAGGCTTTCTTGCAATCCTTCGGTTTCAGCCCGCACGGGCCGTTTTGCCGGATTTCGGTGCAGCGAAAAGCCGGGGCATTGCCGTCTATCGCAGCCGTAATATCCCAAAGCGTTACTTGATCAGCTGGCCGGGCGAGCCGATAGCCGCCATGTGCCCCGCGGGATGATCGGATGATTCCGGCCTTGCTCAGGGCCTGCATCTGTTTTGCCATATAGGCGGCTGGCACTCCGTGATAATTTGCCAGCGCGTCCGCCTTCAGGCCGCGACCTGGCGGGAGTCCGTTGAGCAAGCTGGCCGCGTGCACGGCCCATTCTACACCCTTGGAAATCTGCATGAATTCACTTTCCCGAATTTGTTTCCGACATTTGATATCCGAATATTTCGGGCTCTGCAATTGACAGGAATTTTAAATCGGATAATAAATATCCGACAGTCCCGCATCACGAAATCTGTAATCGAGCTAGCAGCCCATTAATTGAGGTAGCCCATTAACTATCACAGTCAACGGACTGTCTTACATCTCACTCTGACTTGGCAGGACACTCCTATCTC
>JBCBZY010000094.1:0-9106 GCA_039815115.1 Pseudomonadota bacterium
GGCGATATAGCGTATTTCTGGACGGCCTGTGCAGATCATCTGCAAGCAATGTCCTGGATCATGTGCACAATTGCTCGGGAAACAACCATCTTGTCAAATGACTGCGTGCTTGGGGTTTCGGAAAGTCTGATGAAGTTTCATGCGCGCCGGGAAGTTGTTCGGGATCAGCAATCGGGGGCAGTCGACATGGCAATCAGCATTCTGGGATTTTCGATTCTGTACATGGGTATCAGTTTCATTCTCACGGCACTTTATGTACGTTTTCGGGGGAGTGAGCCACTGGCCGTACATTACCGGAAGCATTTCCTCCTTTTCCCGTCATTTCCGTTGATCATGCTCTTTCGTCTTGGTTCCTTTCCATTCCGGTTGTTTGTCTGGCACGCGCGGGATTTGTTTGAGTTCCTGTCGGGGAAACCGACCTATCATCGTCGCAAGATAGACTATTATGGGCGTCGCAAAAAATTGCGACGCCGCAGACTGTGGCTGGATAGTCGCTCGCAAACCGAGGAAAAGGCCGCTTCGAATCCCTCGCAGCGACCAAGCCTTGTGAGCGATAATGATGCAATGATTTCGACGGTTCCGGAAGTTGTATCCAAATACTGATTATTACTTGCCCAAGCCTTTCGGTACGGCCAGGCTTGGGCTTTCGCTATTTTATGCAGTGCAATCTTCGCCTGATGGTCTGGAGTTTGATATGTAACCGGATGGGAAACACACCAGGCCCGCCTCTTGATTGTGAGGCCATCGCTGTCATAAACCCCGGAACATTCAGACAATGATCTATAGATTTGAAGATTTTGAACTGAACACGAACTTGCAGGAACTTTTCCGCAGAGGCGCTGCTGTCTCCATGCAGCCTCAGGTCTATGCGCTGCTGGAATTGCTGATCTCTCACCATGATCGGGTCGTTTCGAAAGATGAGATCAATGCAAAGGTCTGGGACGGACGAATTGTTTCGGAAGCTGTAGTGAACAGCCGCATCCGCTCGGTCCGGCTGGCGGTTGACGACAACGGCAAGGAGCAGAGACTGGTCAAGACGGTTCACAATCGTGGGTTCCGATTTGTCGGTCGCCCTGTCAGCATTGACCAGCCATTTCCTGATTCCGGTGAACCACACGCCGCAAACGGCGCGATGATCCCTGCAGACAATACAGGGGTCCGGCCGGCGGATATGCCAGCGACAGCGAAACGCGTTTCCCACTCAGATGCGGGGCGCAGCTCGATCGCCGTTTTGCCGTTCAAGAACATGTCCGATGATCCGGAACACAGTTTCTTTGCCGACGGGATTTGTGAGGATGTCATAACCGCTTTGACAAAGGTGCCGCGACTATTCGTTGTCGGGCGCGTGACGCGCCTCGGCGGGAACGGGACTTCCCACCTTGCAGGCCGGGTTGAGCATGACCTGTCCTATATCAAAACTCTTGGAAAACAGCTTGATGTCCAGCACATTCTGGATGGCAGCGTACGCTGCTCCAATGCACGTTTCCGCGTCTCGGTGCAGTTGATTGATGCGATATCCGGCGATCATGTCTGGGCTGAAAAATATGACCGAAAAATGCGGAACATTTTTGAGTTGCAGGACGATATGACGCGGGAAATCATCACGGCTCTGCAGGTCCGGCTGGCGGATGGCGAAGATGCCAGACTATGGTCGGAAGGGACAAACAATTACGAAGCCTGGGAGGCTGTGCTGAAGGCCCGCGAACTTTGCCTTACCCATCGACAGGCCAATGTGCTGGAAGGGCGCCGACATGCACAGCGGGCAGTGGAACTGGATTGCCAATATGCCAGTGCCTGGAGCTGGATCGGCTATTCGTGGTGGTCTGAAGTCCTGGGCGGCTGGTCCGAAAGTCCCGAGGTCGCGCTGGATTCAGCGCGGCAGGCGGCTGAACGCGGGCTTGGGATAGATCCATCCAATGCCGGTATACTCGGCTTGCTGTCACTGATCACCGTGTCACTGCGACAATATGACGAAGCCAACAGGATTGCCAATCAGGCCGTGGAAAATGGTCCGAACAACAATTATGCGCTGGGTTGTGCCGGGGCGGTAAAAATGTATTGCGACGACTTGCACGCGGCTGAAAAACTGCTCCGGCAGGCGATGCTAATGGCGCCGCTTTACAAGGCTGGAAATCCCGAAATTCTCGCGGCAATCCTGTTGTTTCAAAGGCGGTATGACGAAGCGATGGAAGCGGCAAATGAATGCCTGGCTCTCGATCCGGACTATTTCTTTGCCCATTGTACACTGGCGATTATCCACTCCGAACTGGGGGAACATGACAAGGCTCGGGAGGCTGGACGAAACATATTGCGAATTAACCCGGACTATAGCGTCGAGACTTTTGCCACCCGCCGGCCGTTTAAACAGCCGGCTGTTCTGAACCGGTGTCTGACCGGGCTGCGTCAAGCCGGGATTCCGGAAAGTTCCTGAAGGCTGGCCTGCACCAGGAGACCATTCCTGTCCGGTTCCGCCTTGCAGGTTTTTGAGGCAAACCGACCGCTTGCCAGCGGAACGACGGGCTTTCGGAACAAGCCGTTACCGATATCGCGAGCCTGCAGAATGTCCGGTGCGCCGCCGTATGAGGTGAAAGAAGCACTGGCCGCAGATGTCAGTATTCCGGCGGCGTGGTTGACTGCGTTGCGGTCGGGCGCGACGATTCTGATAGCTGCATGCGCGACAAGGTCGAACCTTTTGCCGGGCCTTGGATCCGGAAATCCGGTTAACTCGCCATTTGCGCCTGCATTGCGCGCGCATTTCAAGTGCTCCTTGCAGGCAGCACAGGAGTTATTTGCAGCGGAGAATACAAGCGGCGAGAAGATGGGGCGGCGAGAAGATGGGGCGGTGTGAACATGGGGAGAGGTCTGGAAAATGGTCAGAGAAATGCTGCCAAAAAAGGAGAGAACGAACCATGTTACTCATGGCCGCTCTCTCCGAAATCAGAGATCGCCGGACCAGTGACGTCGATCTGATTTGCTGTGCCAGTGCCTGGTCGACAATGTGGGTTATCGATTTTCGACCCGCTACTGACCCTGTCCGCATCAGGTGATGTTGAAATCTGATAGATCGCAATCTCCGGACAGATTGCCACTATAAGCGATGGACTTGATCCATGCTTGCATCTGATCTGCATTTTGGGAACATTTTTGGCAGCAATACAATATCTCCAAAAGTGCCAGATTAGAGCGAAAATGCAGGTGATCTGCAAGATTCCAACAACGATTGCGCGCAAACAGGTCATGAGAAGTGATGTTTCGGGGGTGATCGCGGCAATGGTGCGAAGATATACACATTTTGCATGTATTGCCCCGGCCCTGTCGCGCCCGATCTTTCTTCGTTCGGCATGACCCGTTCGCTGGAGCCGGAATATTCATCTTCAGAGAACGCGCGAGCTTTCAAGGCACGTGTCGGGAACGTGGCCAGCGGTTCAAATGACAGTGATCTTTCCGGTTCGGGACAAGCGAAAAGCCGACTGTCCTACTTGCCAGCGGTTCTGGGATCCCGAAACCCGAATACGGTTTTTTACTGGGTTGACGTTGCCTTGCAAAAAATTCGGGATCATCAGGTGCCGTTTCCCTGGTCTAGCTATTGTCTGACAATGCCGATGGTGGCCGGATTCCTGGCTGCAGATGCGGCGACAGGAAGAGGGCGCAGTCAGACCAGCGGCCGGACCGGACCGGGCCTGGAGGAATTTGGGGCGGGCCTCGGTTCGGACCTTGCTGCAGATCTCGCGTCGGCGCCGGCAGATGTCGACCCGCAACTTGCTTATGCCAAGGCGTTTTCGACCGTGACCGAGCATTTGCTGGACGTTTCCTGCCAGGTGTCGCTCGAGCGGTTCATTCGAAAAATGTCATCTCGGGATAGCGCAACGGAAGGTGTTGCCTGGGGAGAGGCTGTCGGCCATGCGCTTTTGCGCTCGCGTTCCGGGGACAATAGCGAACCAGGGCTGTCCGGATATAATCTCGGTCGTTATCCCCGGCCACACCATCCGCTCAGATGGGAAGCTGTTCCGCGCGATCAATCGGTGGGCTCCGGACTCGCGCCGCGGACCAGTGTCGGTGGTGTGTTCCCCGGATTTGGCAAAATCCGGCTCTGGACCTCGACCCGCAAAACACCGCTGCGTCCCGATCTCTTCCATAACCCTGCCAGTCCGGACTTTGCCGAAGATTTCGATTTGCTGCGGAGCGTTGGCGGCGCGCAAAGCATGGTCAGGACCCCCGATCAGACGCAATCTGCTCTCTTCTGGTCAGGCGTTCCCGGCGGCGTCACGATATCCGGACATCTTCTCCTTGTTGCCATGCAGGTGTTGCATGACAGGGATTTCGATTTTCTCGATCTTGCCCGCGCCTTTGCCCTGATTGGCATGATTCAGTGCGATGTCGCTATTCAGACCTGGGATGCCAAATATCATTTTGACATCATGCGACCTGAAACAGCCATTCGCTGCAGGGGCCGGGCAACAGGCAATACGGACCTCCGGGTGGTCGCGGACAAGGACTGGTGCAGCGCGATACCCGCGCCCGAATATCCGTCGTACCCGTCCGGTCATTCGGCGGTCGCCGCTGCCGTCGTTGAGGTTTTGCGCCATTTGCTGCAATCCGACCGGATCAGCATGATGCAAACGGCGCCGGATGCCGACCTTTTGCCAGGCGGCGTCCTGCCACAGCAGCGCTGGGGTAGCCTGAGGCAGATGGGGGAAGATTGTGGCAAGAGCCGGATATTCGGGGGTGTGAACTGGCTGCTGGATCATGAAAGAGCCACCCATTCCGCCTGTATTACGGCCCGCAATGCCTTGAGCAGATTTTGGCCGCTTTAGCTATAAACCTCTGATAAAGCGTGAAATATAGCGAAAATATAGAGATGATCTGCAAGCTTTCCGTTCAATTTTGGCGCATTGATCATTGCGTAGTCAGGGAGCGTTTTTCCCGTGATTGTGCAGGTGGGGCCGATGCCGACGAATGGGACCGCATTCAAGCGGGTATTCCTTAGGGGTATGTAGGCATCACCCATCTGCACAATCGAAAAACTGGCATTGTGATGATGATAGCAGGCGCAAGAAATGGTGGAGCAGAAAAGGAAAGTGCGGGGAGTGAGCGTGCTCGGAATGGCGGTGCAAGGAAAGACCGTGAAACAATTGAACGTTCAGCGAACAGGAAAGCCAGTCAATTGCCGGCAAGATCATCTTCACTGCCAATCGGGAATCGTTTCCCGCTGACATCGGGAAGCAACCGCCATCGGGTTAGAGATTTGCGTGTCATGCGCATCAGAAAATGGGAGCACAGGGTCGCTATCATGGTTGCCTCCATGTGCCGAATCGCTCCCATAGGCAGAGAGACCAGGTACCCTCAACACACCTGGTTTCTCTGCCGATTTTTTTCCGCTCAGTGCAATTCCGCGCCAGTCCGGCCTTTTGCGGCGCGCCTTTGGCGTGGAGGCTGGAACATATCGGGCCGCGATATGGGGGCGATCCTTCGCCCATGGTCTGATCGCGCGGCACAGCCGAAGGTCCGATACTCGGGTCTCATGATAGCTGACAACAGATGATAACCGCAGGTGAAATTCCCCTGCCAGCGGTTACCTCGCACAAAAACTTGGTTCGCTCCAAGTTTTGCCTGTTTGCCAGTTCCTCCGTTTCTTTGATAAGCGATTCCGGTGCGCTTCCGGATGCCCCGGACAAGCTCTCAGGAAAGAGGACATCGCTTATGAATTATCCCGCAGCTTACACGCCCCCGAAAGTGTGGAAATGGAACACCGAAAATGGCGGGCGGTTCGCCAATATCAACCGGCCAATTGCCGGGCCAACAAAGGATGTCGAGCTCCCTGTCGGCAAGCACCCGCTGCAGCTCTATTCCATGGCAACACCCAATGGGGTGAAGGTCACGGTGATGCTGGAAGAGCTGCTGGCTCTGGGTCATAGTGGTGCGGAATATGATGCCTATCTGATCAATATCGGCGACGGTGACCAGTTCGGCAGCGGCTTTGTCGATATCAATCCGAACTCCAAAATCCCGGCCCTGATGGACCACAGCACCAATCCGCCGACGCGGCTTTTTGAATCCGGTTCGATCCTCCTGTATCTCGCGGAGAAGTTCGGCGCCCTGCTGCCGACCGATCATGCCAAGCGTACCGAAGCATTGAACTGGCTGTTCTGGCAAATGGGCAGCGCGCCGTACCTCGGCGGCGGGTTTGGGCATTTCTATGCTTATGCCCCGCTCAAGATCGAGTATTGCATCGACCGGTTTGCGATGGAAGTGAAGCGCCAGCTCGATGTCCTCGACCGGCATCTGGCCGACAATGAATATATGGCCGGTGACGAATATTCGATCGCCGATATCGCTATCTGGCCCTGGTATGGGGCTCTGGTCTCAAATATTGTCTATGAAGCTTCCGAATTTCTGGACACCGCCTCCTACAAGAATGTGAACCGCTGGACGAACTGATCGGCCAGCGCGAGGCAGTGAAGCGCGGAAAGATGGTCAACCGTGCCTGGGGCGAGCCCGAAGGCCAGCTTCATGAGCGCCATGATGCCAGTGATTTTGAAAACCGCACCCAGGACAAGATTGGAGAACCCGCCGAGTGAATGGAATAGACCCTGCGACTTTGGGCGAAGCGATCGCGCTTCAGCCCACCTGGCTGAAAATCTGGATGTACAGCATGGGAGCGGTCAACATGGCCGCGATCCTGTTCCTGTTCAAACGCCGGGAAAAGTCGTGGGGCGTTCGTCTGGAGGCCTGGACCATATTGGCCGCCTTTTTCGCCGCCGGTGTGATGATGAACATGCTCTATGCCGAATATGGCTATGTCCGGCTACTGGGTCTGGCACATCTGGTTTTCTGGACGCCGGCCTGGCTGTGGATATGGAGTCGGCGCGCAGACCATGCGCCTGCGGACACGCTGTTCGGCAAATATGTCCTGCTCTATCTGACGATCAACGGGATAGCGCTGGCGATCGATACCGTGGATGTCGTGCGCTATTTCACCGGAACAGCCTGACTTAGATTAGATGGCAAGCTCTCCGAACGGGACGATCTTGTTTTCCATGTCATGCCCGATATCGGCGCGCCCCAGATAGGCAATGCCGGTCTGTTCGCACCAGCGACTGGCAATCTCCTCGGTCTCTTCCCCAAATGGCCGGTTATTTTCCGGGACATCACTGACTCGGCCAAGATACAGGCCGGCGAGACCGGAATTCGCGAGATGGGTGGTGACATTGAACAGCGCCCGGTCGAAGGCGTAATGATATTCGGCAATCTCCTCGACCATCAGCACATGGCCTGAAAGATCGGGCAGTAGGGGAGTGCCAATCATCATCGCTAGCGTCATCAGGTTGAATGCTGCATATTTTTGTCCGGTTTCGATATGCGGCTCGAGCACCGACGGACTGCGGTGGACCAGCCAGTCCAGCGCGCGGCGGACTGCGATATCGCCATTGTCCCGGCGAATATCCACCGGCATTGGACCATGGGCAGGCTGGCCGATCCCGGCTTTGTAAAGTGCGCCAAGCAGATTGCCGCCATCGCTATATCCCATGTAGCTTTTGTGCCCGGCCTCTGGTTTCAGCTGCCCGAGGACAGGTTCCGCTATGCGCGCTGCCCCATAGCCGCCGCGGGCAAACCACACGGCATCGATCGCCGGATCATTGGCGAGAGTGACGAAGGCATCGGTGCGCAGCTCGTCGGGTCCGGCAAAATGCCCGGCAATGGCAAAGCACTGATCATGAAAAACCAGTTCGGCATCGGGATGACTGTCCTGTGCGAGTGCTGTCAGCCGTTCGGCTTCTTCCTCATATATCGGGGTGGAGGGCGCGCAGATCCCGATCCTTGTCTTTGCCATGCCGTTTTTTGTCCCTCTGCGATTGCCAAAAAGCTGCTGACGCAATAGCGGGGGATGATGAGCAAAGACAAATCCTATTATTTCTGTGGCATTGGCGGATCAGGCATGTTGCCACTGGCGATGATTGTTCGTGAGAATGGCGCTAAGGTCGCGGGATCTGACAGGGCACTGGACCAGGGGCGGCTGGCCGCGAAATTTGCCTGGCTGCAGGAAAAAGGCATCGGCCTGTTTCCCCAGGATGGCAGCGGGCTGACCAGCGGCGACCAGGTGCTGATCGCCTCCGCCGCGATCGAGGACACGGTGCCGGATGTCGCGCAGGCCAATGCGCTGGGTTGCCAGCGGATGACCCGGGCGGAGCTGCTCGCCGAGCAGTTCAATGCCATGCCGCACAGGATCGCGGTCGGCGGGACCAGCGGCAAGTCCACCGTCACCGGCATGATCGGCTGGATCCTGACCGAGGCGGGTCGTGACCCGACCATCATGAACGGCGCAGTGATGAAGAATTTCGTCGCCGACGACGCGCCCTTTGCCAGTTCCCGGGTCGGGCAGGGCGGTATCATGGTCAGCGAAGTGGATGAGAGCGACGGATCGATCGCGCTATTCAACCCCGAAATCGCGGTGCTGAACAATGTCAGTCTGGATCACAAGAGCCTCGAGGAATTGCGCGTGTTGTTCGGCGACTTTGCGGGCAAAGTGAAACATGCCGTCTGGAACGCCGATGATGCGGAGACGGTAGCGTTGGTGGATACGCTGGGTCTCTCTGATGCGATCAGTTTCGGATTTGGTGAGGGTGCTGATTTTCGCGCCACAGATATTGTCGAGGAACCGGTGAGCAGCCGGTTTGTTCTGGAGACCGGCGGAGAGTGGCTGGATGTGACTTTGCAAGTTCCCGGACGCCACAATATCGCCAATGCGCTGGCGGCCATTGCCGCGGCCTCGGCCGCGGGTGTGCCGGTCACGAAAGCCGCTGAGGCAATCGCCGGTTTTACCGGCCTGGCCCGGCGTTTCGACATTGTCGGGACACGGGGTGAGGTCAGTGTGATCGATGATTTCGGGCATAATCCCGACAAGATTGCGGCGACGCTGAAGACCATGAAGGCCTTTCCCGGCCGGATCATCGCGTTTTTTCAGCCGCACGGTTTCGGCCCGATCCGCAAGATGGGGGCCGAACTGGCGGAGGTGTTCACCGATCTGCTCGATGCGGAGGACAAGGTGCTGCTCTGCGACCCCGTCTATTTTGGCGGGACAGTCGACAAGTCGATGGGCAGTGAAGCC
>JBCBZY010000301.1:0-3534 GCA_039815115.1 Pseudomonadota bacterium
GATGAAGTGTCCTTTGTCGATACCAGTTCGATTCGCGATTATGAGCTATCGGTAGAAGTCTCGCAAAATACGCTTCAGGCCTTGGGTCTGTCGCTCAATGATATTTCGCGGACCGTCGCGGCGAGCAGCCTCGATAGTCCGGCGGGCTCGATTGATACAGCCGATGAAGAAGTACGTGTTCGCACGATCGGCCAGAACTACAATCAGCAGAATTTCGAAGACATTGTTCTGGTCAGTAACGAGGATGGCGCGCTGATTCGCTTGGGTCAGGTCGCGAATGTCAAAGACGGGTTTGAAGATTCCGACCTGATTTCGCTTTATAATGGCAAACCGGTCGCCTTTGTCGAAGTCTTCCGCACCAGCGATGAACGGGTGTTGGATGTTGCAGAAGCGGTGCGCATCTATCTTGAAGAAGATTTTAAACCGACCCTGCCCGAAGGTGTGTCTTATGCAATCTGGAGCGATGATTCCGAGTTGCTGGACGATCGTTTGAGCCTGCTGCTGAAAAACGCGGCCATCGGTCTTGTCCTCGTCCTTATGGCTCTTACGCTGTTTCTCGATATTCGGCTGGCCGCATGGACGGCGGTCGGCATTGGCGTGACCTTTATCGGTGCGATTTTTCTGCTCGATCTGGCGGGTTCCAGCATCAATATGTTCTCGCTTTTCGGTTTCATACTGGCGCTCGGCCTGGTGGTCGATGACGCCATTGTGGTGGGCGAGAATATCTACGCCCAGCGGGAAAGCGGGCGCACCGGGCTCGGCGCTTCGGTTACCGGCGCACGCCGGGTAACGATGCCGGTTATTTTTGCCGTTCTGACGACCATTGCGGCCTTTTCCTCGATATTTTCCGTCGGCGGCGTCATCGGCAAGCTCATCGCCGATATCCCGCTGGTTGTCGTTTGTGTGTTGGTCTTGTCCTTGATCGAATCGCTCTTGATCCTGCCAAACCATCTCAGCCATTTGCCGCCGCCAGGTGCGCCGCATACCAATCCAATCACTCTGTTTTTTGAGCGCGTGCAGAGCAAGGTGAATGAATATTATCAGGCCTTTGTTGATGGTCCGTTGGACCGCGCGCTGCATTTTGCCATTCGCATGCCCTATGTCATTCTCGCGGGTGCCGTGGCGTTGCTGATCGTGTTTGGATCGCTGATTCCCGCTGGCATTATCAAGGTCGGTTTCTTTCCGTCGGTTGAGGCCGATGTCGTGACAGCAAGCCTGGAAATGCCGGCGGGTTCAACCATTGAACAGACCGAAAAGATCGCCTTGCTGATCGAAGAAGGTGGTCGCAAAGCCTTTGCCGACTATCAATCGGGACGACCGGAAGATGAAGAATCGCCATTGCGCGGCATATTTACCCGGATCGGCCAGGCCGCACCCAGTGGTGGTCCCGAACCCAATGGCGGCAATACGGCCTCCAATCTCGCCAGCGTGCAGTTCAGCTTCATCCCTGGAGATCAGCGCGATCTTGAGGCGAAGGCCTTTGAGAGTGCATGGCGTGATGCGGTTGGTCCGGTCGTTGAAGCGCGCTCGCTTGTCTTTGCGTCGGAGCTGATCTCGGTCGGTGCGCCGGTGAATGTCCAGCTGTCCGATCCCGATCCCGCCATAGTCGAAGCCGCAGCCGAAAAGCTGATGGTAGAGCTTAACCGCTTTGCCGGATTGTTTGATATCGAGTCCGACCAGGATGCAGGGCTGCAGGAAATTCAGCTGCGCCTCAAACCAGAGGCGCGGACCCTGGGTGTCACGTTGCAGGATGTCGCCTCGCAAGTCCGCGCGGCTTTTTTCGGCAGCGAAGCGCTACGTGTGCAGCGTGGGCGCGAAGATGTTCGGGTCTATATCCGCCTGCCGGAAGCCGAGCGCAATTCCGTTGCGGATGTAGAACGCTTCCGCGTGCGTGTCCCGGGCGGCGAAGTGGCCTTGGGCACTTTGGCGGAGGTGTCGTTTGGGCAGGCGCCGTCGATCATCCGCCGGACCGATGGTCGCCGCGTGACAACGGTTACGGCCGATCTGGATGATGAGGTGGTTACTGGTGAGGAAATTGCCAAAGCGCTCGACAATGACATCATGCCGCGTCTGCAGGCGGACTATCCGCAATTGCTTTATACAATGGGCGGCGAACAGGAGGAGCAAGCGGAATCCTTCGACGCATTCTTCCCTGCTTTGATTTTCTCATTCCTCGCGATCTATGCTTTGCTGGCAATCCCGTTCCGGTCCTACCTTCAGCCCCTTATCATCATGGCGGTGATCCCGTTCGGTATCATCGGCGCGCTGATCGGTCATATGCTGCTGGATATACAGCTGGTCATATTGAGCGTCTTCGGGATTACCGCTTTGGCTGGCGTCATCATCAACGGATCGCTGGTGATGATTGATTTTATCAACGAGAATTTGCGAGATGGCATGCCAATTGAGGATGCGATCATGAAAGGCGCGAAATCACGTTTCCGCCCGATCATGTTAACATCTCTCACCACCTTTCTTGGCGTTGCGCCGATTACCTTTGAAACCAGCCTGCAAGCGCAATTTCTGGTGCCGATGGCAGCGAGTCTGGGATTTGGTGTCTTGTTCGGAACGGTGATCCTGCAACTGCTGATCCCGGCCTTGGCGGTTCTCGAATTTCGCGGCAAACAGCGGTTCAAAAACTGGTGGACGGCACGCACGGAAACGCCAGCAGAGGCCTGATACTGGCGCGACGATGCCCTGTCGTTATGCGTAATAGGCGACGCTTTGCATGCCGGTCGCGATCAATTGCCGGTCGCTGTTCCAGATGCTCATAAACTGGCTGCTGGCGCCATGATCGGCATGATGGGTCTGCGAATCGATGAGCCACCAGCCATCGGTCGTGGCCGGATGATCGGCAATGACATTGACTTGCCAGTTCATTGAGCTGACCATCGCATTTTTGTCGAGCATCCCCATGATTGAAGGCGGCAGGCTGTCACCCATGCAGAGAATCTCTGCCATCGGATCAAGGCCGTCCCGGTCAGCCAGCCGCATCCAGCGTGTCAACCGGTTGGTCTTGATGCTGGTATCAATCCGCTTTCCGACAAATTCCATTTTTGACGTGAAAAACTGCTCCGGCCCGCGGTGCAAGTCTTCCGCTTTGGGCAGTGGCGGAAAGTCTGGCGGTGTCATGTCATGGGTTGTTATCGCCGTTTCGCGCTGACTGGCGAAGATGAAATTGCAATGCAGGCCGAGTCCCTTGTCGCCAAAAAGTTCCGATTGGACAAAGGCGGTATTCCGACCCCGACGGAGCATTTTGGTCTCCGCCGTCAGTGCGCCAAAAAGGGGGCCTGTAAAGGCAATTTGCGCTGAGCGCAGGCCGGGAAGGCTGTCCTCAATATGGCTAGCAGCATGATAGGCCAGCGTGGCTGATAGCCCGCCAAAGGCTGTGCGCCCTTGCGTCCAGCCTTGTGGTAAGGCAACTTTGAACAGTGGATTACAGATCCTCTACACGTCCGTCCTATTGCTCACGCAATTTGGGACCCCCACTTTGGTAAACCTGCTATAGACGCATTTACTCAAGGTGGTGCAGAC
>JBCBZY010000361.1:0-2651 GCA_039815115.1 Pseudomonadota bacterium
AATTACCAAAACATCATAGTCAAAATTGTCGGTCATTTTTACCTCATCATGCTCGGCGCGAAGACCTGGAGCGCATATTGCAAAACTTACAAATCAATCAAAAGCCGGGTGGGATCTTCAATCGCTTCCTTGATCCGAACCAGGAACGTTACCGCTTCACGGCCATAGATCAGGCGGTGATCATAGCTCAGCGCCAGATACATCATCGGGCGCGCCTCGATCGAGCCATCCGGCATCACGACCGGGCGCTGTTCAATCCGGTGAAGGCCGAGTACGGCGGATTGCGGCGGGTTGATAATCGGAGTCGACATCAGGGAGCCAAATACACCGCCATTGGAAATGGTGAATGTGCCGCCTTTCATGTCCGCCATGGTCAACGTGCCCTCTTTCGCGCGCTTACCGAAATCGCCGATGGTGTTCTCAACATCAGCGAAGCTCATCGCTTCGGCATTGCGGATAACAGGCACGACCAGACCATTGGGCGCGCTAACCGCCACCGAAATATCGACATAGTCATGATAGACAATCTCATCGCCATCAATCTGCGCATTAACTGCAGGAACGTCTTTCAATGCGAGGCAGGCGGCTTTCGCAAAGAAACCCATGAAGCCCAGCTTCACGCCATGTTTCTTGGCGAACAGCTCTTTATATTTGCTGCGTGTTTCGATGACCGCCGTCATGTCGACATCGTTGAATGTCGTCAGCAGCGCTGCCGTATCCTGTGCTTCTTTCAGACGCTTGGCGACGGTCTGGCGCAGGCGAGTCATCCGCACGCGCTCTTCGTTGCGGGTGCCGCCGGCTGCGGGTGCCGGGGTCGGGGCCTCTGCGCCCGTGGCGGTACCTTTCTCGACCAGTGGCGGGGCTGCACCGGTTTTCACATATTGCTCGACATCATCCTTCGTCAGCCGGCCGTCCTTGCCGGTGCCTTTGATCTTGCTGGGATCGACGCCATGTTCCAGCACCAGACGACGAACCGCTGGCGACAGGGTTATGGAGGATGCGGTATCATCATCCGCTGCAGGCTCTGCCTTGGCGGCTGCTGGTGCGGGAGCAGCTTTGGCGGGAGATGCAGAGGCTCCGCTGCCCGCTTCAATCTTCGCGATAATCGCGCCTACCTCGACAGTATCGCCGACGCCCACGAGATGCTCGCTCAATGTACCCGCTTCAGGAGCAGGCACTTCCAAAGCCACCTTGTCGGTTTCCAGGCTCGCAATCGGCTCATCCGCATCTACCGCATCACCGGGCTGCTTGAGCCATTCACCCAAGGTCGCTTCGGTGATCGATTCTCCCAATACGGGGACTTTTACATCTGTTGCCATAGTCTTATGCTCACTTTCATCGGCGGAATTTTCCGCTCATAGTCACTTTTTTACCGGATGCCCCAAAGCCTCGGCAACCAGCTTTTTCTGCTGCTCGACATGCCGTGAGGCCAGTCCCGTTGCCGGAGAGGCCGATGCCACACGCCCGGCATAGACGGGGTCAGTTGGCCCCAGTTTCGCCTGTGCCAGACAGTCTTCCAGATAGGGCCGGACAAAATCCCAGCTGCCATTATTTTTCGGCTCTTCCTGCGCCCAGACAAGAGTTTCGAGATTCTTCATCCGCTTCAGACGGACAACCAGTGGTTCGGCCGGGAAGGGATAGAGCTGCTCGATCCGGACAATGGAGGTGTTTTTATCCTTCGCCGCATCGCGCGCCTCGATCAGGTCATAGGCAACCTTGCCCGAACACAGCACCAGCCGCTTGATATCCTTGTCAGCGGGCGGATTGGTGTCCGACTTGATCCGCATGAAATGATGGTCGCCCTGAAACTCCTCGGCGCTCGACACCGCCATTTTGTGGCGGAGCAGCGACTTGGGTGTCATGATGACCAGCGGCTTGCGGAAAGACCGCAACATCTGGCGGCGCAGCACATGGAAATAATTGGCCGGAGTGGTGATATTCGCGACCTGAATATTGTCCTGTGCACATAGTTGCAGGAAGCGTTCGAGCCGCGCACTGCTATGCTCTGGCCCCTGGCCCTCATAGCCATGGGGCAAGAGCATGACGAGGCCGTTGGCGCGCAGCCATTTGGCTTCGCCGGAAGCAACAAACTGGTCGATCATGATCTGCGCGCCATTGGCGAAATCACCAAATTGCGCTTCCCACAACACCAATGTTTTCGGGTCGGCACCGGCATAGCCATATTCAAAACCGAGCACACCATATTCGGAAAGCGGGCTGTCGAGGACTTCGAACCGGCCGTGCGGCACGGTGCTCAACGGCACGAATTTCTCTTCGGTTTCCTGATCGACCCAGACGGCATGGCGCTGGCTGAACGTACCGCGCCCGCTGTCCTGACCGGACAGGCGGACATTATAGCCTTCCGCAACCAACGATCCGTACGCCAGCGCTTCGCCGGTCGCCCAGTCGAAATTTTCGCCGGACTGGAACATCTTCGCCTTGGCATCGAGCACACGGCCGAGCGTTTTGTGGATCTTATGCCCTTCGGGAACGGTGGTCAGCGTGCGTCCCAGGCTCTCGAACAATTTGGCATCAATGGCTGTTTCAACATTGCGCCGCGCTGTTTCCGGATCAGCCGGAATCGCGCCAAAATGTCGAGATGCGTGCCGGTCGTGCCTTCCGGGAACCGGACCCGATCCATGGCGATATGG
>JBCBZY010000082.1:0-9766 GCA_039815115.1 Pseudomonadota bacterium
CTGGTGCGATCAAGGCGATGGGGGACAAGATTGAGTCCAAAAAGCTGGCGATGGAAGCTGGCGTCAACGTCGTTCCGGGTTTTGTTGGCGAGATCGAGGATACCGAACATGCGGTGAAGATCTCCGACGAAATCGGCTATCCGGTAATGATGAAAGCGAGCGCTGGCGGCGGCGGCAAGGGTATGCGGCTCGCTTATAACGAGAAGGACGTCCGCGAGGGTTTTGAAGCAACCAAGCGCGAAGGGCTGAACAGTTTCGGCGACGACCGCGTCTTTATCGAGAAGTTCATCCTCAACCCGCGCCATATCGAGATCCAGATCCTCGGCGACAAGCACGGCAATGTGCTTTATCTCAACGAGCGCGAATGCTCGATCCAGCGCCGGCACCAGAAGGTTGTGGAAGAGGCGCCTTCACCATTTGTGACACCCAAGATGCGCAAGGCGATGGGCGAACAGTGCGTGGCACTGTCGAAAGCGGTGGATTATCACAGTGCCGGTACAGTGGAACTGATCGTGTCTGGTGCCGATCCGACCGGCGAGAGTTTCTATTTCCTCGAAATGAATACCCGCTTGCAAGTGGAGCATCCGGTTACGGAAGCTATTACTGGTGTTGATCTGGTCGAACAGATGATCCGTGTGGCCGCTGGCGAGAAGCTGGAGCTGAATCAGGACGATATCGGTATTGACGGCTGGGCGATTGAAAACCGCGTTTATGCCGAGGATCCTTATCGCGGATTTCTGCCTTCGACAGGCCGGATCGTGCGTTACAATCCCCCGGTTCCAGGCTGGTCCGGCGATCCCATTCGCGGTACAGACGGCATCCGCGTCGATGACGGCGTCATGGATGGCGGCGAAGTATCCATCTACTACGACCCGATGATTTCCAAGCTTGTGACCTGGGGCGAAACCCGGGATGAGGCCGCTGATCGCCAGATTGAAGCCCTCAACCGGTTTGAGCTGGAAGGGCTGGGCCACAATATCGATTTCCTGTCTGCCCTGATGCAACATCCGCGCTTCCGCTCAGGGGAACTGACGACCGGATTTATCGCCGAGGAATATCCCGAAGGATTTCAGGGCGCACCTGCTTCCGAAGAATTGCAACGCAACCTTGCGGCCATCGCGGCGTTCGTGGCCACCGCGCATGCCGATCGCGCCCGTCGGGTCGATCATCAACTCGGACAACAGCTTGATCCGCCCTCGGAATGGGAAGCGAAGATCGACGACGCGACATTTGCTGTTTCGATCTCGGAAGAGGGCATTGTTGTGGATGGTACAGATGTGGACGTTTCACTGGCCTATACGCCTGGAGACAGTCTGATACTGGCATCGATTGGCGACAATCCGTTGTCGGTCAAAATATCCCGGACAGCCAATGGTTTCGCGTTGAACACAAGCGGAGCCACCCACAAGGTCCAGGTGCTCCCGGCCCATATCGCGCAACATGCCGTGCACATGATTGAGAAGATCCCGCCGGACATGTCGAAATTCCTGCTCTGCCCCATGCCGGGCCTGCTGGTCGCGCTGCACGTGGGTGAGGGCGACAAGGTCGAGGAAGGTCAGCCTCTCGCCGTGGTGGAAGCCATGAAAATGGAGAACATCCTGCGCGCCGAGAAAAATGGTGTGGTGAAATCTGTGGAAGCCGCGCAAGGGGATAGTCTGGCCGTTGACGCGGTAATACTGGAACTGGAATAAAGAACGTCATCCTGTAAACAGTACAGGATGCAAGGGTTGTAGGGGAGTGGTTCATGGCGAGTGAAGCGGGTGCTGCAATGCAGCGGGAGCCGACGGATAAGGAAATCCGGATGGTCATCGGCGCATCCTCCGCCGGCACCGTCTTCGAATGGTATGATTTCTTCATCTACGGAACCCTGTTCTACATCATCGGTCCGACCTTTTTCCCCAGCGGAAATGAAACGCTGGAGATCCTGCTGGTCTGGGCAACATTTGCCATCGGCTTCGGTTTCCGCCCGGTTGGCGCCGTCTTGTTCGGTTATCTGGGAGACCAGCTGGGGCGCAAATATACCTTCATTGTCACGGTGACATTGATGGGTATCGCCACCGCCGGGGTTGGCCTGATCCCTAGCGCGGAAACCATCGGTCTATGGGCACCAGCCATCGTCATATTCTTCCGGATTTTACAGGGACTGGCGCTGGGCGGCGAATATGGCGGCGCGGCCATCTATGTCGCCGAACATGCACCCACCGAGAAACGCGGCTATTATACCAGCTATATCCAGGCCAGCGTCGCCGGCGGCTTTGTGCTGTCTATTGGTGTTGTCCTGACCTGCCGGTTCCTGATCCCGGAAGCCGAGTTCGAAGCGTGGGGATGGCGGGTACCATTCCTGCTCTCGATCATCCTGCTCGCCATTTCGCTATGGATGCGGATCAAGCTCAATGAAAGCCCTGTATTTCAGGCGATGAAAGCCGAGGGGACAACCTCGAAAAACCCGTTCACGGAAAGCTTTTCCTATCCTGGCAACAAGAAACGGATCTTCGTCGCCCTGTTCGGGATTACCGGTATTTTGACAACCATCTGGTACACGGCCTTCTTCTCCGGCATGTCCTTCCTGCGCGGTCCGATGAATGTCGAGGCGCTGACGGTTGACCTCATCCTGTTCTTCGCCGGGTTAATTGCCATGTCCTTCTATCTGGTGGTCGGGAAATGGTCGGACAAAGTCGGGCGCAAGAAGCCGATTATTGTCGGTGCGCTGTTGTCGCTGCTTCTGCTCTTCCCCGCATTCTGGGGGCTGGGCCATTTTGCCAATCCGGGCCTGTCCGAAGCTGCACAGGCCAATCCGGTGCGGGTCGAGGGCAGCCAGTGCAGCACCGATCCGTTCGCCGAACTGTTCAACCGCGAACAGAGCGATTGCGGCAAAATCCTGGAGACGCTGACATCTGCTGGCGTCGCCTACGAACTGTCCGATGGCGAAGGGCTGCGGATGACTGCAGGCGACAATGAAATTACGATAGACCAGCAGAGGTTGACCGACGGTGCATTACGAAGCGCCGGTATGCGGGAAGCCCTGAGCAACCATGGCTATGACTTTCGCAAGCAGCAGCTGGACACGGTCAGCATATTGGGCATTGTGGCCATCCTGCTCGTGTTAGGCATGCTCAGCGCACTGACCTACGGCTCGGTTGCCGCCCTTCTGGCAGAAATGTTCCCGCCCAAAATCCGCTACAGTTCGATGTCCATTCCCTACCATATCGGAGCGGGATATCTGGGCGGATTCCTGCCGTTGATCGCTGGCTATATCGTGGCCAGGTCTGGCGACATCTACGCGGGCCTCTGGTACACAATGGCGGTCGTGGCCTTTGGCGTGATCGTCGCCTGGTGGGGGATTCCCGAAGATCCCGAAGCCGAATTGCGCGAAACCAGCTGATGGACAGGTTCTCCGGAGACATGCCGACTCCGGCACGGCTCCGGCTGGACAGCGATGCTCTTGTTTCGAACTGGCGCGCGCTGGATCATCTGAGCGGCTCTGCTAGCGCTGGCGCGGCGGTCAAGGCCGATGGCTATGGGCTGGGCGCGCGCGAAGTCACCAAAAGACTGGTTGCTGCAGGATGCACCGACTTTTACGTCGCCAATTGGCAGGAAACGGCAGATATCGCAGACATCACGGGCGATACTGCCCAAATTTCCGTGCTCAATGGTGTGCAGGATCCAGAAATGCCAGTGGCGCTGGCTTCCCATGCGAAGCCGGTCCTGAACAGTGTTGAACAGGTCGCTCGCTGGAAAGATAGCGGTCGGCCCTGCGATCTCATGATCAATAGCGGCATGAACCGGTTGGGAATCAATCCTGACGAACTGGACGGGGCAGAGCTGGATCATCTCGACATCGACATGGTCATGAGCCATCTCGCGTCAGCTGATGAAGATGGCGCTCAGAATGCCGCGCAGCTGGCCACGTTTCGTGAGTCTCTGACAAAAGTCCAGGCGCGAAGGATCAGTTTTGCCAATAGTGCCGGCATTGCCCTCGGACCGGATTATCATTTCGATGCGACGCGGCCCGGGCTTGCGCTTTATGGCGGTATTCCCAGGGTGGAACTGGAAGGGCAAATCAGGCAGGTTGCCTGGCCCGAGTGCCAAATCCTGCAGACCCGGCAGCTCCGGGCCGGTGACAAGCTGGGTTATAATGCCCGCTACATTGCTGAGGATGATCATCCGGTTGCGATTGTGGCAATGGGTTATGCTGACGGATATCTGCGATCATTTTCAGGGTCCGGCAGTTTCATCACTGACGGTCAACACCTGCCGGTCCTTGGAAGGATTTCCATGGACCTGACAGCAATCGACATCCGGGCGGTCCCATCGCTAAGGGAAGGAGACTGGGTCAGCTGTGCTTACGACCTTCCCAAAGCGTCCACCGCCTCCGGACTTTCGCAATATGAGCTGCTGACCAATCTCGGCCAGCGCTTCATCCGCAACTGGACAGATGCAGCCTGATTGTGCATCCGCTATATTGCAGCCGCAAATAAGAAACAGCCGCAATTCCGGGAGAAATCAGCTAAAAAGGCCTCCGGAACAGCTTCTGTTGCGGCGATGCACAATATTGTCTATTGGAGTGATAATATCGCAACAATGAAAACCTATGTGAGAGGCATGAGACCATCCACAGATCGGTTTGGCAGGAGAATTCATGGCAAAATCCAAAAAAGGGACCGAGGACGGCCCTATTACGATCAAGAAATACGCCAACCGTCGCCTCTATAATACCCAGACATCCAATTATATCACCCTGGATTTCCTCGCCGAAATGACGCGGGACGATATCGACTTTGTAGTGGTCGATGCAAAAACGGGCGAAGACATTACGCACACAGTTCTGACCCAGATCATCGTGGAAGAGGAAAGTAGCGGCCAGAACATGCTGCCGGTCAATTTCCTCCGGCAGCTGATTTCCATGTATGGCAACAGCATGCAATCACTCATGCCTTCCTATCTCGAAGCATCGATGGAAAATTTCCGCAAAAACCAGAAACAGTTCCAGGAAGCTGTTGAAGGGGCATTGAACAAGAACCCGCTGGGACAGATGGCGGTGAAGAACCAAAAGCAGTTCCAGGAAGCCGTGGAAAATGCGCTCAAGGCCAGCCCACTGGCCGGCGTTGTTGAAAAAGCGCTTGCGCCATTGAAAACCAGTGGCAATGACGACGAGCCGGAAGAAGAAGAAATGTCCGAAAAAGATCGCGAGATCATGGAACTGAAACAGCAGCTTGCAGAAATTCAGTCCAAGATCGACAAAATGGACGAGTGAACCCGAACAGGCTGGCAGGGATTAGACGATCGTGAAAAAAAATGCACTCTCGGTAACTCGGGAAAATGATTTTGCGGGCTGGTATCAGCAACTTATTGCCGAAGCGGATCTCGCCGAGGAATCTGGCGTGCGCGGTTGCATGGTGATGCGGCCATGGGGCTATGGCATCTGGGAACGGGTCCAGTTCCTGATGGACCAGCGGATCAAGCAGGCCGGCCATGAAAACTGCTATTTCCCGCTCTTCATCCCGCTCAGCTATTTCGCGAAAGAAGCGGAACATGTCGACGGGTTCGCCAAGGAAATGGCAGTCGTTACCCACCACCGCCTGATGAAGGACGAGGAAGACGGCCTGGTCGTCGACCCGGACGCCAAGCTGGAAGAACCTCTGGTTGTCCGCCCGACATCGGAAACGGTGATCGGCACAGCCTTTGCGCGCTGGGTACAAAGCTGGCGCGATCTGCCGGTGATGATCAACCAGTGGGCCAATGTCGTCCGCTGGGAAATGCGCACACGCATGTTTCTGCGGACCAGCGAATTTCTCTGGCAGGAAGGCCATACCGCCCACGCCAATCGTGAAGAAGCGATGGAAGAGACGCTGAACATTCTCGAGCTCTATCGCAGCTTTTCCGAAGAAGTGCTGGCAATGCCGGTTGTCGCTGGCGAAAAACCGGAAAACGAGCGGTTTCCCGGCGCCGATGCGACCTATTCCATCGAAGCCATGATGCAGGATGGCAAGGCTTTGCAGGCGGGCACATCCCATTTCCTGGGCCAGACCTTCAGCAAGGCTCAGAATATCCGTTTCCAGGACAAGGAAGGCCAGTTCCAGTTTGCCTACACGACCAGCTGGGGGACTTCGACGCGCCTGATCGGCGGAGTCATCATGACTCACGGCGACGACGACGGGCTCCGGGTCCCACCCCTGATCGCACCCTATCAGATCGTGATCATTCCGATGTTGCGCGACAAGCCCGAAGACGAGGCGGTTCTGGACTATTGTCAGGAGCTGACCAGGGAGCTGTCACAACTCAAGGCGTTTGATGAAAATGTCCGGATCAAGCTCGACAAAACCGGTGCCAAGGCGTCGAATAAACGTTGGGGCTGGGTAAAAAAGGGTGCACCGCTCATTCTCGAGATCGGACCACGCGATGTTTCCGAAGGCAATGTATCAATGATCCGCCGCGATGCGCTCTACAAGGAGAATGGAAAGCTCGATTCGCACATTCTGGCGCAGGGCGATTTTGTCGCTCAGGCAGCCGTATTGCTGGAAGACATCCAGTCGCGTCTTCATGGCGAAGCAAGCGAACGGCTCAATTCCAACATCACGCGAGGGTTTTCCGAATTTTCGGAACTGGAAACCTTTTACAAAGAGAACAAGAAATATCCCGGGTGGCTGGAGGTACAATGGTGCCGTGCGACCGGCGATGAACTGGACCAGATCGAGGAACGGTTGAAAAAGCTGAAACTCACTTTCCGCAATGTTCCGCAGGATGCAGCACCGGTGGATGGCAATTGCATTTTCACCGGAAAACCGGCGGTGGAACGCATTCTGGTCGGCAAAGCCTATTGATGGCGCGATCCCGGAAACCCCACAAACCCCGGCAGGTTCCGACCCGCAAGCAGATACTGGAGTTTATCGAGCAATCACCGCAACCAGCCGGCAAGCGGGAAATCGCCAAAGCATTCGGCCTGCGCGGGTCTGACAAAATCGCGCTCAAGGCATTGCTCAAGGATATGGCGGACGAAGGCCTGATTGACAGCAGTCCGGGGCGGGCTTTCCACAAGATGGGTGGCGTGCCGAAAGTCACGGTTCTCAAGATCGTCGAAATCGACGGCAATGAAGCTGTCGGAACCCCAGAACGCTGGGACGCCGAGGGCCAGCCCGCGCCGAAAATCCAGGTTCGCGAGAAAGGTCGCAGGGCTGCACTGGCCGTTGGCGACCGGATACTGGCCAGAACCGAAGAGCGCGGGCAGGGCTATATGGCCTGGATGATGAAGAAATTGGCCCAGAGCAGCGACATGCTAATGGGTATCGTCGAAAAGGATGAGCGCGACCGCTTCTGGCTCAAACCAGTGGATCGCAAGATCCGCCGCAGCACCCCCATATCCGACCTCGGCGACGCAGAAGTCGGAAACCTGGTTCTGGCGGAACCAACCGGGCGCGGTTCGCAAATCAAGGCACGTGTGAAAGATGTCCTGGGAGATCCCTTCGCGCCCAAATCCTTCAGCCTGATCGCGATCCACAAATATGATATTCCGAACCGTTTCCCGGAACGGGTGGAAAACGAAGCCAAACAGGTCACCTCGCTCTCCCTGGATGAACAAAAACGCGAAGATCTTCGACATTTGCCAATCGTAGCCATTGATCCGGCAGATGCCCGGGACCACGATGATGCGATCTGGGCTGAACCGGACGATGACAAGTCCAATCCCGGCGGGTTCAAGGCGCTCATCGCGATTGCCGATGTCTCCTACTATGTCCGCCCGGGCAGCCTGATTGACAAGGAAGCCTATAAACGCGGCAATAGCGTCTATTTCCCGGACCGGGTTGTACCGATGTTGCCGGAAGCGCTGTCTACAGATGTCTGTTCGCTGAAGCAGGATGTCGATCGGGCGGCGCTGGTTTGCCACTTGACGATTGACAGTAAGGGTCAGGTCACCAGCTCCCGTTTCACACGAGCGATTGTGCGCCTCGCTGGCAATATCGCCTATGAAGATGCTCAGGCCGCAATCGATGGTGATATCGAACATGATCTGAAGTCATCTGCGCTGAAACCACTTTGGGCCTGCTGGAAATTGCTCGCGAAAGCCCGGGACAACCGGGAACCTCTCAACCTCGATCTGCCGGAAAAACGGGTAGTGCTGGATGACGAGGGCCGGATCGCGGAAATCGCCATCCGAGACCGTCTCGACGCGCATCGGTTAGTCGAAGATTTCATGATCGCGGCCAACGTTGCGGCGGCCAAAATGCTAGAGTCTCACAAATCACCCCTGATCTACCGCGTCCATGAGACGCCATCGCGGGAGAAGCTTATTGCACTCAAGGACTATCTCAAGAGCTTCGAGATCAGTTTCGCGATGGGACAAGTTATCAAGCCCGGTGTGTTCAATCAGCTGATTTCCAAGGTTGATGATGAAGACCTGCTCCCGCTGGTCATGGAACAGATCCTGCGCAGCCAGACCCAGGCCTATTATGGTCACCAGAATATGGGACATTTTGGCCTTTCTCTAGGAAGTTATGCGCATTTCACCAGCCCCATCCGCCGTTATGCGGACCTGATCGTCCACCGCGCGCTGGTTTCTGCTTGCAAACTGGAACAACCCGCGCCGAAGAACCGCGATATTCCCAAGGAAACGGGACTGGATGCCGACAGTGCCGGACGGCTGGACCGGATCTCGGAAAAGATCAGTCAGCTGGAACGCCGTGCAATGATGGCCGAACGGGAAACCGTCGATCGCTATATATCCGCACATCTGTCCAGTCATGTTGGACAGGTCCTTAAATGCCGGATTACCGGCGTCCAGAATTTCGGATTTTTCGCGACGGTTGAGGAACTCGGCGGTGACGGACTGGTTCCCGTACGCACTCTCGGCATCGAACGGTTCGATTATGATGAGCAGAAGCACATGCTGACCGGAATCGACAGCGGAACCAGCTATGCCATCGGTCAAAAACTGGAACTGCGTCTCGTTGAAGCCAACCCCGCCACCGGGAGCCTGTTATTCGAGCTGCCGGAAGGTGCCAATCACATGCCGGGCGGCGGCGGAAGACCTTCTGGCCCCAGGAAGGGCGGCAAGAGCAAACATCGCACAAAGGGAAAACGCGGCAGACCGGGCAATATCCGCCATCAAAACCGTTAAATCCCTGATCCACCCACACTAATTTCGGATTGTAACCTTTTATTCATCGGCATTGAATAGCGCCTTGCACAACAACAAAAAGGTGTCGCCCATGTCCAGAATGATTCCCAACCAGACCGTTCCCGATTTCACCGTATCGATGACCGATGGCGGGCAGTTTCAGCTCAGCCAGCGCGCCGGTGACAATTTCACACTTTTGCTATTCTATCGCGGTCTGCATTGCCCGATCTGCAAGGGACAGTTGCGCGATCTTCAGCGCAAACTGGAAGATCTTGGCAAACGCGGAGTGACGGCCGTCGCGATCAGCATGGACGATCAGAAGCGGGCAGAACAGTCGGCATCCAATTGGGGTATTGACGAGCTGATGCTGGGCTATGGCCTCAGTGAAGACACGGCACGCGAACTTGGTCTTTATTTGTCAGCCGGTCGGCCCGACAGCAGCGAACCGGAGCTCTTCTCGGAACCGGCCCTGTTTCTGGTGCGGCCCGACCGAACATTGTATTTTGCCAGCGTACAGAGCATGCCTTTCACGAGGCCACCGCTCGACCAGTTGATCATGGGTATCGATTATGCGCTGGCCAACGACTATCCGGCGCGCGGCGAAATCGCCTAGCTCAGACGATCAATTTCTTCCTTGGAGAGCGATCCCGGGAC
>JBCBZY010000154.1:0-6522 GCA_039815115.1 Pseudomonadota bacterium
ACTGGTCTGTTCATGAACTCGCTGGTTCAGGTTGAAGTAGGCGGCAACAAGACCCGCACGCTTCCCAAAGATGTTGCTTTTGACCCCGTCACCGACCGGGCAATCCATGTCGACTTTTTCCGTCTCGCGAAAGGCGCAAAGGTTCAGGTCAACATTCCGGTGGCCTTCATCAACGAAGAAGAATCGCCTGGCCTGAAACGTGGCGGCGTTCTGAACGTTGTGCGCTATGAGCTCGACCTGATGTGTGATGCGGACATGATCCCCGATCAGATCGAAATCGATGTCACCGGACTGGAGATCGGTGATTCAATCCACTTGTCAGACATAACCCTGCCGGACGGATCGGAAAGCTCGATCACGGACCGCGACTTCACCATTGCCGGTGTCGCTGCACCTTCCGCACTGAAATCGTCCGAAGACGATGCTGAAGAAGGCGAAGAGGGTGAAGAAGGCGAAGAAGGTGCCGAAGGCGAAGCAGCCGAAGGCGAAGGCGGCGAAGAAGGCGCTTCCGAAGACTAGACCTTTTTGCCCAAAACAATGTAACAACAGACCGTCCATGGAGCGCCCGGCGCCACATGGACGGTTTTTTATTGGCCGTAACAATTTGTTGCGCCCCGTTCGGAGATGGAAAGCAGATGCAGATCTGGGTCGGACTTGGCAATCCGGGTGCGGAATATGCGCTTCACCGGCACAATGTCGGTTATATGGTGCTGGATGCGCTGGAAGAAGTGCATGGCTTCCCTCCCCCCAAACAGAAATTTCAGGGCTGGGTCGTCGATGGGCGTCTGGGATCCGATAAGCTGTTGCTGCTCAAACCCGCCACTTTCATGAATGAAAGCGGGCGGGCAGTTCGGGCCGCCATGGACTTTTACAAGCTCGGCCCTGAAGACGTGACAGTATTCTATGACGAACTGGACTTGGAACCTTTCAAGATCAAGGTCAAACGCGGCGGTGGCACTGCGGGCCATAACGGAATTAAATCCCTGGTGGCGCATATCGGTGCTGAATTTCGGCGTGTGCGTATCGGAATCGGTCATCCGGGCCACAAGTCCCGGGTTCAGGGCCATGTGCTGGGCAACTATACCAGAGCCGAGATTGACGATCTGGCCGATATGCTGGGCGCAATAGCTGCAGAAGCGGACTGGCTTGCCAAAGACAATGACGCCCGATTTCTTAGCGAACTGGCGTTGCGGATGCAGAAAGACTGAAATCGTCAGAACCGGCGGACCAGTAATATCCGACTGTCAGAAATTTAGCTGTAGCTGATCCGAATCCTTTGCCTGCGCCGAATGGCCGATCCCGTCATAAAAAATCCGAAAATCATCATCGCCCAGGTTCCGGGTTCGGGGATGGCAGCCGTCAACTGAAACTGGCTGTTGATGTCCGCAAACAATGCTTCGTGAACCGCAGCTGTCGGATGGACACCGTCAAATGAAAAAATCCCTTCACAGCCATTTGCAACGGCGGCAGGGCCCGCTTCCAGACATGTTTGCCCAAGATCCAGAGGTGGCAATCCGAACGAGCCAGGATCGCTGCCCAAACGACCAAAGAAATCGAGATAGCTGTAGCGGAAAAAACTTGTGTCGCTGTCCAGGGTGAGCGCCGCCAGCTCCTGCGTAAGATAGGTTTCGGCCAGAACTCCAAGCCCGCCCCCAACTACTGGAAAACCGGTAAGCAGAACATTTCGTGCGCCAATATCGTTTAACGACTGCACTCCAGCGGCATAATCCTGCGCAGCCTGGCGAATGAAGATGTCAGCAGCCAATGGATCGGCCGGGGCGTTGAAAATATCATTACCGCCGAAGTTCAGAATATAGAGACCATTGGCATCGACTTCGTTACCCGGCGCGGCGAGATACCCGTTGTAAAAGGCAAGTTGCTCTTCCAGATCCGGAATACCGGAGGTGTTAGATGCCCGGGCTCCCCCAAAAGCAAAGTTCGTTCCGCCCTGTAATGAAGCAACTGTTTCTGTGCCGAACAATTCAATGCTGAGTAAATCGGTATAGTCGAAACCATTGGTGAAGCGGCCGTTGAAATATCCAAGAGAAGCATCAGGTACGGCACCACCGGTAAGCGTGAAGATATTTCCGGCATCAACGAGGCTATCACCGAATATCGTCAGAGAGGTAAACTGCTGTGTATCACGTTCTGCTTGAGCCGGTAGCGCGGTCGCCAAAATCAATCCACTTGCAACGGCCCCAACAAATCGCGCTCTCATAACCACTCTCCATATTTTATCGTTTATTTTTGGTAACATGCACACATTAACTTCCAAACGCAACGGCCTTTGCATCTTGCCACTGGTAATAGCAAAGGAGGCCCGCTATCGAGCACCCTTAATTCCACGGAGTCATATAATGGGTTTCAAATGCGGTATCGTTGGGTTGCCAAACGTTGGAAAATCAACGCTATTCAATGCGCTGACGGAAACGCAAGCTGCGCAGGCAGCAAATTATCCGTTCTGCACGATCGAGCCCAATGTCGGCCAGGTCGCGGTCCCCGATCCGCGACTTTACAAGATCGCGGAAATTGCGGGCAGCGCCAAGATCATCGAGACCCAGCTGGCCTTTGTCGATATTGCCGGTCTGGTGAAAGGCGCTTCGCAGGGCGAAGGTCTCGGCAACCAGTTTCTGGGCAATATCCGCGAAGTCGATGCGATTGTGCATGTCCTGCGGTGTTTCGAGGATGACGATATTCAGCATGTCAGCAACAAGGTGGATCCCCTGTCTGATGCCGAAGTGGTGGAAACAGAATTGTTGCTGTCCGATCTGGAAAGCCTCGAAAAACGCGTTCCGGCTTTCGAAAAGAAAGCGACCAGCGGTGACAAGGAGGCAAAGACTGCCGCGAGCGTTCTCGGCCAGACACTCGAACTTCTCCGCGAAGGCAAGCCCGCGCGACTTACCCAGCCCAATGATGAAGAGGAGCAGCGCATTTTCGATCAGTCCCAGCTGCTGACGGCCAAGCCCGTTCTTTATGTTTGCAATGTTGATGAAGCCGATGCCGCATCTGGAAATGATCTCAGCGTGCAGGTTTTTGATAAAGCCAAGGCTGAAAATGCCGAAGCCGTCATTGTATCAGCGGCAATCGAAGCCGAACTTGTTGGAATGGAGCCGGAGGATCGCACCGAATATCTGTCCGAGCTGGGGCTCGAAGAGTCCGGACTGGCCCGCGTCATCCGCGCCGGATATCAGCTGCTCGACCTCCAGACGTTTTTTACTGCAGGTCCCAAGGAAGCACGTGCCTGGACGGTGCACAAGGGTGCCAAAGCACCTGAAGCCGCCGGCGAGATCCATACCGATTTCGAGCGCGGCTTCATTCGCGCGGAAACAATTGCCTATCAGGATTTTGTTGACCTCGGCGGAGAAAGCGCCGCGCGCGATGCTGGCAAGCTACGTCAGGAAGGCAAGGATTATGTCGCTCAGGACGGGGACATCATGAATTTCAAATTCAACGTCTGAGCCATCATTTGGTCCATCGGCTCGAAAAGGTCGATGCCCTTGGGGAAATTGCGGAGCTTTAGAACCGTAAGAAGATCATGTCGAATTCCTCGGACATGCCGATCAACTTCGCCACCTCGTTAGACTTTTCCCCCAATTTCTGCTACCTGCGAGCTTCATCTAATACGGGCGCGACAATCTCAACCACAGGGAGAGCAGGATGGATAGCGACTATGATGATGAGGATATTGTTACAATAATTCCCGGACGTGTCGAACATCCCGACGCCATTTATGCCCTCAAATCCCCGACCTTTTACGTGCGCAAGGATGGAATAATCTATTCGACTGTTGGCGCGTTTGAATTTGATGCAAGCAATGCGGAAACTCCGGCACAGGAACGTGATGTCGCTCAACTCGAAACCGATTTTGATACCTGGATCGAAGATCCTGAAAAATATGTTCGGGAAGCGGTTTTTCGGGAGGAACAGCTGGTTTTTGTGAGCTATCAGCAAACCAAACCTCAGGAACGTGGAGAATAGCGTTCTGGCTGATCCGGTCATTTCGAGGCCAGATATCAACCAGAATAGGCTGCTTGAAAGCGCACGAAGCCAAGCGACCGAGATCGGCGTTACGCGTATGGCCAGTATCACCGGACTGGACAGAATTGGCTTGCCTGTCTGGCAGGCTATTCGCCCGCTGGGACGAGCGCTGAGCGTACATCAGGGCAAAGGTCAAACAGACATACTCGCCCAGCTTTCGGCGCTCGGAGAAGCTGCAGAAAGCCATGCGGCCGAATCCTTGTGTCCCGACATGGTGAATGTCAGCCATGCTGATCTGAAGAAACAGGACTTCGTTGAATATATCACCTATTCAGCCACCAGGAATGGCGGCCAACCTGATTTTCAAAAAATCCGGAACTGGACAAGGATGCAAGATGTCCGAACCGGGACGTCGGTCTTTGTACCGCATGCATGTGTTTCTCTTGATTACACCCTTTCCGCTGATCCTGCACTGGATCGCAGCAGCAACGGACTGGGGGCCGGACAGAGCTGGGATCAGGCGATTTCCAAAGCCTTGTTTGAATGTCTGGAAAGAGATGCCCTGGGCGGCTGGTTGCGATCCGCGCCGAGTTTTCGGCTAGCCCGGGAAATCGAGTCCGGAGCGCTACCGTCAAGATGGAGCGATCCCTGGACCGACATGCTTGCCGAGCTGGAAATCCGGATAAGAGTTTTTGCTGTTCCATCTGTGATCGACATCCCGGTCTTTATTTGTACACTCCAGCCCACACGCCGGACCGCACCTTTTTCCCTGCCAACCTATGGTTCCGCCTGTGCCGCGGATTCTGCAAGTGCGCTTTTCGCGGCTTTCGCCGAGGCTATGCAATCCCGGCTGACCTTGATTGCAGGTGCTCGCGATGACGTGATGCCGTCGGATTACACAACTGGCCGGGCAATCGAATTTTGTCCGCCAATCCCTCCCGGCTGGATCGGAAAATCGTGGCCCGATGCGACCCGCAGCGGCGAATGCTGGAATTCGCAGGTTGATGAGCTGGCCAGAGCAGGGTTTGAACGGGTACTCATAAGGAGACTCACGAATGAAAATTCACTCTGGAAAGTGGTCAAGGTGATCGTGCCGGGTCTCGGCAGTCCAAACCGGAAGCGGGAAGCGCAAAAATGACGGACCATATATTTGTCGGTCCTTCGCTTGCCGGAAGTCAGCGCCCGGCATTGACCTGCGCCCAGTGGCATCCTCCGGCACAAGGCGGAGATCTCCTGGCGCTGGACCTGGGCGCTCACGATCGGGTCTGTCTGATTGATGGCGTTTTCGAAGCGGCGCCGGCAGTCCGGCACAAGGAAATATTGCTTTTGCTTTCCGAAGGAGTTCCGGTTTTCGGAGCTTCGAGCATGGGGGCCCTGCGCGCTGCAGAACTTCAGCAATTTGGCATGAAAGGCACCGGACGAATCCACGCCGCTTTTGCAAGTGGTGCATTCACAAGGGACGACTGGGTTGCTCTGCGTCATGCCCCTGTAGAACTGGGTTGCCAGCCACTGACTGTAGCGGTTGTGGATCTGATTTTCGGACTCCAGCATGCCGTTCGCCAGCGCATATTAAGCGCGAAACAGGGTAGCAGCTTGCTACGTGCCGGGGCTGGCCTCTTCTATCAGGATCGTGATTGGCCAGCGATTGAGAAAGCCAGCTCGCTTAATGATACGGAACTGCAGCATTTCCGTAAATGGCGCGTTAAATGCTGGTACTCTCAGAAAACCAGAGATGCGCTGGATTGCCTGGAGCTGATGCACAATAATGTCCAGGAGGATCGGCACCGAACAGATTTTATAGACACGCCGTTCCTGCGACAGTTCGCTTCGGCTTCGGGCATTGACTCCGCCAAACTAAGCCTGAGGTCTGGTCACCAGAATATCTTGCAGCAAACCTGATACATTGTTGCGTACGGCTTCGCTCTGAAACGGGTGATGCAGCATGATCCACTCCAGAATTTTTGAGCCTGTCGGCATTTGTTCATCATGCCAGTGCTCCTGCACCCGGGAGATGAAAGCATCGGAATATTCGGCGAGCAGGCCGGATTGGATCGCCGACATCGCCAAAAGTCGATAGAGCAGAACCGATATGGTCGGCTGCTCAATCAGCGAAAGACTAGCCTCGGCCGCCTCGTGATCGCCATTGAGAAAATGGAAAAGCCCCTGATCTTCCAGCAAGGCATCGGTGGCAAAGGGAGTCAGAGCCGCGCTGCTTTCCAATATTGTCTGTGCCTTTCCCAGATTGCCGATAAACATCATACCCGTCGCTGCCTCAAGAAGCCGCACGGCATTATAGGGATTGAGCGCGGCAGCCTCGTCAAAATGGCGCTCTGCCTTTTGCGGTTCCCGGCTCCACAAATAGCTCCATCCCAGCAGCACATGGAAATGCGCGTTGACCGGATCAAGGCGAAACGCCTTGTGCGCCAGTTTTTGCGCCTGCTTCCTTTCGTCGGTACCGGTTTTGCCTAATGCCACATAAGCACCATCCGTGTTGAGAAGCCGGATCAGTTTCGCATAGGCAGGAGCAAAACCGGGATGGTGTTC
>JBCBZY010000279.1:0-3929 GCA_039815115.1 Pseudomonadota bacterium
CGAAAAAATACTTCCGATATCGAACTAGCTCTGCCGCCAGATTGTCCGATCTGTCATATTCAGAGATATTCCCAAACCACACAGACTATGCCATGCATCCGCCAACGATACTTAGGCGAGGATTTATCGAATGAAAAATCATCTGGTACTTTTGCTGACATCAACCGTTCTGTTTGCCTGCTCGACAACAACGCAAACGGCCTCATCCGCGGCGCCAGCGAGCTCCGCAGCGGTTCAGAATCAATCCGAAACCGATCGCCTCAACATCTGGTTTGACGAAAAATATGAAGAGCAGCTGGCCTTCAGTCCGATCCGCCAAACCTTGTTGGGCCGCCGGACAGCTTATGACCAGATTGATGATTATTCTGTCGCAGCCGCCGACCGCCAATTGCAGTGGATGCGCGATGCCACGGCTGAGATGAAGCGGGATTTTGATTATGACAAGCTGTCGCCGGACGCGAAAATATCCTGGGACATGTGGTTGTTCCGGCTGGAGCAAATGGAGTCGGGCGTGCCATTTCGTCAGAATGGCTATGTACTGCACCAGTTTAACGGCCAGCAGTCTTTCTTTCCGACATTTTTGATTAATCAGCACCGCGTGGCCTCCGAGTCCGATATGGTCGCTTTCATTGCACGCCTCAAAGGCAGCGCACGGGCGCTCGATCAACTTTTGGAGCGCGCGCAGGCCAATGCCGAATCCGGAACACGGCCTCCGCGCTTTGCCTATGAAGGTGTGATCGAACAGTCCGAGAAAATCACCACCGGCGCGCCATTTGACGATGGTGAGGCCTCTGCGCTTTGGGAAGCGACCGAAGGGAAGCTGGCCGCGCTTGTCCAAGCAGGTACGATTACGCAGGACCGCTCTGACGCCCTCAAAGAACAGGCCCGCGCGGCGCTGACCGAAACGCTACAACCCGCCTATCAGCGCATTATCGATTGGTTCAAGCAGGATATCGCCAACACCAAGGCAGAATCTTTTGGCGTGTCCGAACTGCCTAACGGGAAGGCCTTTTATGACTACCGTCTCGCCAATCAGACGACCACGAACCTGACGGCGGATGCCATCCACGATATCGGCCTGTCGGAAGTCGCGCGTATTCGCAGCGAGATGGAAGCGATCAAGGACAAGGTGGAGTTTAAAGGCGACCTGCAGGCGTTTTTCACCTTCCTACGCGAGGATGACCAGTTTTATTTCTCGCAAGATGACAAAGGCGCGCAGGACTATATCGATACGGCTGAAAAGCATCTGGCATTTATCAAGACCCGTCTACCGGCCTTTTTCGGTACCCTGCCAAAAGCTGATCTGGTCGTAAAAAGGGTAGAGCCGTTTCGCGAGCAGGACGGCGCGGCTCAGCATTACCGGCCCGGTACGGTGGATGGCTCCCGCCCAGGGACGTACTACGCTCATCTATCTGACATGCGCGCTATGCCGATCCACAGTCTGGAAGTCATCGCCTATCATGAAGGCAATCCCGGCCATCATATGCAAAGCTCGATCGCACAGGAATTGACGGGCATCCCGAAATTCCGGGCGCAGGGGGCCTATATTCCCGCTTTTGGTGAAGGCTGGGCGCTCTATTCGGAGCTGTTGGCTAAGGAAATGGGCGCCTATGAAAATCCCTATTCCGACTTTGGCCGGCTGACCACGGAGATCTGGCGGGCCATCCGGCTGGTTGTCGATACCGGACTTCATGTCAAAGGATGGAGCGAAGAACGGGCGATCGAATATTTCCTCGCCAATTCACCCATTCCAGAGACAGCCGTGCGCAGTGAAGTCCGGCGCTATCTGGTGATGCCGGGTCAGGCGACGAGCTATAAAATTGGCATGCTGAAGATTCAGGAGTTGCGCGCCAAGGCAGAAAAGGAATTGGGCGATAAATTCGATATCAGGGGGTTTCACGACACCGTGCTAGGCGGTGGCTCTGTTCCGCTGAATATATTGGAAAAGCAGGTTGATCAGTGGATCGCCGAAATGAAGGCGGCCTAAGGAACGCTCGTCATGCCGCGCAAATGGGATCACCCATTGCGATTTTTCATTGGCGCAAACTTGCGGTCGTGGGGTAATGCCCCCTTCGTATAGGAGGAGGAAAAGCAGGCCATGGTAGCCAGCACATTTGAGTTGTTCAAAATCGGTGTCGGGCCATCCAGTTCCCATACCATGGGGCCTATGCTGGCGGCGGCGACGTTCGTGGCGCGGCTCGCGGATCAAGGTCTGCTCGATCAGGTCACACGGATGGAAACGAAATTGTTCGGCTCGCTGGCCTTGACCGGTAAAGGCCACGCAACTGATCGTGCCATCCTGCTGGGCCTGTCGGGTCAAGTGCCGGAAAATATCGAGCCGGATGCAGCCGATGCACTGGTTGATCAGATCAGAAACAGTGCAAGGATCAGTTTGGGCGGCACGCAGGATATTGCGTTTGACGAAGACACCGATGTGATTTTTGACCAGCGCAAACGGCTGGACTTTCACTCCAACGCGATGCGCTTCACCGCCTATAGAGGCGAGGACGAGCTGGCCAGCCGCGTCTATTATTCGGTTGGCGGCGGCGCGATATTGGATGAAGGCCAGATCGGGGCCAATGATCCGGACAACGGCCTCTGGGATGTCCCGCATCCCTTTTGCTCCGGCGCTGATCTGCTGGATATTGCCGAGACCAAGGGGCTCTGCATTGCCGATATCATGCGCAATAACGAACGCGCCGCAAAAACCGATGCCGAGATTAGCGCCGGTATCCGGCAAATCGCCGATGCCATGTCACAATGTATTGATCGCGGCATCCGGTCGGAAGGTATTTTGCCTGGTGGCCTGAAAGTCAAACGCCGGGCGCCATTGATCCATGCGCGTCTTATGGAGCGGCAGGAGCGGGCTTTGTCCGATCCGCTTACGGTGCTGGACTGGGTGAACCTGTGGGCCCTCGCTGTGAATGAGGAAAATGCCGCCGGCGGCAAGGTGGTGACCGCGCCGACCAATGGTGCAGCGGGCATTGTCCCCTCGGTGCTGCGTTTCTATGAACGCTTTTCCCCGAAGGCGGACGTGGAGGGGATAGAGAAATTCATCCTTACCGCAGCTGCGATTGGGTCACTGTTCAAGGAAAATGCATCGATATCCGGAGCGGAAGTTGGGTGTCAGGGTGAGGTTGGTGTCGCCTGCTCCATGGCGGCGGCTGGCCTGACGGCGGCTTGGGGCGGTACGCCTTTGCAGGTCGAAAATGCGGCCGAAATCGGTATGGAGCATAATCTGGGCCTGACCTGTGATCCGGTGGCGGGACTGGTCCAGGTCCCGTGTATCGAGCGGAATGCCGTGGGTTCTGTCAAAGCCATTGAAGCGGCCCGGCTGGCGATCATGGGCGATGGTACGCACCGGGTCAGCCTGGATGAAGTGATTGAAACCATGCGCAAAACCGGCTTGGATATGAGCGAGCGTTACAAGGAAACCTCGCAGGGTGGTCTGGCGGTCAATCTGGTTGAATGTTAGGCTTTCAGGACAAACCGGAGAAGCGCATGAGGGCAAAATTTTTCAGCAAACGTCTGTTGTGGGGACTGGCCATCGGAATCGGCGTTTTTCTAAGCGCATACTGGTTGCTGCGCGCTGAAATAGGGGAACGGATTTTTGTCAATGCGGTGGAAGCTGCCGTTGGTCGTGACGTGATTGGCGATTTGCCGGAAGGAATGCATCTGGCGCTATGCGGAACGGGATCGCCCTTGCCAGACCCCAGTCGGGCGGGGCCCTGTTCGGCCGTGATCGTCGAGGGCAAGTTGTTCATCGTCGACATAGGTGGCGGAGCGGTGCGCCGGATGGGTGAAATGGGGCTCGGCCCAGGTCAAGTCGAAGCGCTTCTGCTGACTCATTTTCACAGCGACCATATTGACGGGATGGGAGAGCTGTTGCTGCAGCGCTGGGCAGGCGGCGGCCATGATGCGCCATTGCC
>JBCBZY010000155.1:0-6521 GCA_039815115.1 Pseudomonadota bacterium
CTATGAGGAACTGGAACTTAACGCCGGACATTGGCTTGTTCAAAGGCACCCAGAGATCATTATCTCAAAAGTGCTTGGTCAACTCGCTAGAAGCGACGATTTCTATTCAAACAGGCGGTCAATAGACTGTTAGCATGATATAAAACATCACAGCCCAATCCGCTCAACCACTCTTCAGCTCATTCCCGCTCAGCCGAACGACATGCAGCAGGTTGGTCGATCCCGGTGTTCCGAAGGGTACACCGGCACAGACGATCAGCCGTGATCCCGCTTCTCCCAGCTTGTGGCGCAGGGCCATGCGTTTGGCCTTGGCGATCATCTCTTCAAAATCGCTGACATCGCGGGTGACGACGGCATGGGCGCCCCATAACAGGCCGACGCGGCGCGCGGTCTGGCGATTGGGGGTCAGGACCAGCAGGGGCACTGAAGGCCGTTCTCTTGCCATGCGGCGTGCGGTCGAACCGGATGTTGTGAAACATACAATGGCCGATGTTTCGATGGTCCGCGCGATATTATAGCTCGCAGCGGCAAGTGCATCGGCGGTTGTTTCATCCGGCACGGTTTCGGTGAAATGCACACGCTCGGCATAAGAGGGATCATTTTCGACCTGCGCCGCAATTCGGTCCATCATGGTTGCCGATTCAATCGGCCAGTCGCCAACCGCTGACTCCGCCGACAGCATGATGGCATCCGCGCCGTCATAGATAGCGGTGGCGACGTCAGAAACTTCGGCCCGTGTCGGCGTTGGCGACTTGATCATCGATTCCAACATCTGGGTTGCCACAACCACAGGGCGGCCCAGCTTGCGGGCAGAGGCGACAATCTGTTTCTGCAAGGGCGGGACCTGTTCTGGCAGCAATTCGACGCCCAGGTCGCCGCGCGCGACCATCACTGCGTCGGACAGCTCCAATATTTCATCAAGCCGGTCGATCGCCGCCGGCTTTTCAATCTTCGCCAGCAAGGCCGCCTTGCCGCCAATCAGCCGCCGTGCTTCGGCAACATCTTCGGGGCGCTGGACAAAACTGAGCGCGATCCAGTCCACTTGCTGTTCCAGCGCAAAGGTCAGATCCTTGCGATCCTTCTCGGTCAGCGAGCTGACGGGAAGCACAACCTCGGGGACATTGACCCCCTTGCGGTCGGACAGCGGACCGCCGACGATCACCTTGGTCTCGACACTCTTGCCATCGGTCTTTGTCACTTCCAGCCGGATCTTGCCGTCATCCAGCAGCAGCGTGTGGCCCGGTTCCAGTGTTTCGACAATTTCCTTGTGTGGCAGGTTGACTCGTTTCGCATCGCCCTTCTTGCGCTGCAGATCGAGAGTGAATTTCGCGCCCTCCTTCAGCATCACCGGGGCCTCGGCAAAACTGCCAATCCGCAATTTCGGGCCTTGCAGATCGGCGAGAATGGTAATCGGCCGTCCGACCTTCTTTTCCAGATCACGGATCGATTGCACATTGCCGGCATGGGCCTTGTGCTCGCCATGGCTCATGTTCATGCGAAACGCGTCGACGCCGGCCCTGTACATTTTCCCGATCATCGCCGGACTGCCGCTGGCCGGCCCCAGGGTTGCCAGCACCTTCACCTTGCGGTCGCGGGAGAACATGTGCGATGCCATAGGCAGATTCCTGTAAATTTCTGTTCGGGGGCACTTTAATTTTGTGCGGCTTAACGCCATTTCATGACAGGATAAAAACAAAAAGCAACGGAAGCCTGCCATGACCGACCAAATATCTGATGCCGCCGCCGCTGCGGCCTTTCGCCGCCTCGTCACCCATTTGCAGCATCGTCATGATGCCGAGAATATCGACCTGATGGGACTTGCCGGTTTTTGCCGCAACTGTCTCGCCGACTGGATCATGGAGGCGACCAACGCGTCCGGCGGCGTGATGACGAAGGACGAAGCTCGTGAAGCGATCCATGGCATGCCTGCGTCGGAATGGAAAAAGAAGTTCCAGACTGAGGCGACGCCCGAACGTCTGAAAAGAATGAAGGAAAGCGTAGCCAAGAACGCGCCCGCCGATTAAAGCATCGGTCCGAATCCGAATAACCTGTTTCACAAGGAAAAGAGAATGAGCGAAGGCAATGTTGCCGCAGATCAGCTGCGTCTGTTTATCGAGCGTATCGAACGGCTGGAAGAAGAGAAAAAGGGCATCGCGGACGATATTCGCGACGTTTACAGCGAAGCCAAAAGCCAGGGCTATGACGCGAAAATCATGCGGCAGATCGTCCGCTTGCGCAAAATGGAAACCCATGACCGGCAGGAAATGGAAGCCATTCTCGACACCTACAAGTCCGCTCTTGGTCTGGCCTGATGCAAATACGATCGGCAACTGCAGAGGATGCTGATCGATGCGCAGAAATATATGCGCCCTTTGTGATCGATCACTGGGTCAGCTTTGAATCCAGCGCGCCTGACGGCGCTGAAATGGGTAGCAGGATTGGGAAAGTGCTTGATTCCCATGCCTGGCTTGTCGCCGAGGTTGACGGGATCGTGGCTGGCTATGCGTACGGATCGCAGCACCGGTCGCGAGCGGCTTACCGGACCAGCTGCGATGTTGCAGTGTATATTGATCCCGTCTTTGCCAGACAAGGCATTGGACGGGGGTTGTACCAGTCGCTGTTTCCCGATCTTAAAAGTCGCGGTTTTCATGCAGCTTTCGCAGGGATCGCACTACCCAACGAGGCGAGCCTCGCCTTGCACCGTTCCGTCGGCTTTTCCTCTGTCGGGGTCTATCGTGAGGTCGGTTGGAAAATGGGTGCCTGGCGGGACGTCGAGTGGATGCAACGATTATTGTGAGCCTGCTAGTTCACTCCCGTGAACAAAACATAGAGCAACCCGCTGGTCGCGATCAGGTTATAAGCCATGTGCATGATGATATTGGCCCACCAGCCATGGCGGATCCGGGCATAACCCCAGACCAGCCCGCCAACCAGTTGCGGCAGCACGAATGGCAATAACGCGGCGGGATTTTCCCCGGCATAGTTGAACACATGGACAAAGCCGAACAGCAGGGCCTGGCTCCAGAAGACCAGCGGGAAAATCCGGACATACCAGCCCGGTGCGGGGCGCTTCCAGACGCGGATCGTTGCTATCAGAAGCGCGACGGCCAGAAGGGCGCCGATAATGAGGATGCTGGCGGATTTGGTATCGGTCAGGTCTGGCTGCTGCAGAAGCTGCGCTCCGGCAACGGCAGCGATCAGACCACCCAGCGGGACCACCAACCGGGGCAGTCCGGTTAGCCACAAGCGGAAGATCAGCTCCTCCATGATCGGGCCGACAACGACGACAATTGCCAGAATTTGCCAGACCGGCCGATCGAACAGGTTCGACATGTCTCCCGACATTTCCACATTGAACAACAGCATGGCAGGAAAGAGGATCGCCGCCAGACAGACAACGATCAGGCAATTAACGACAAACAGCCAGATCAGGTCGCCAGGATTGCCGGGCGCTGGCCAGTCCGCGGAACGCAGCACCGGTGCGCGGACAAAGCGGACAAAATCTGCCGCGCTGCCCTGCAAACGGCCGGTCATCCATCCAATGGTTGAGTTGGGTTCAAACATCCGGCAAAGAGCGCACAACAATATTCCACTTGCAAATAACGGACGACTCCTATGGCAGGCCACAGTAAATTCAACAATATCAAGCATCGTAAAGGCGCGCAGGACAAGAAGCGTTCGGCGATGTTTTCCAAGCTCAGCCGGGAAATCACCGTGGCGGCAAAATCGGGCATGCCCGATCCCGACATGAACCCGCGGCTGCGGCTGGCGGTCAACAATGCCAAGGCCCAGTCGATGCCCAAGGACAATATCCAGCGGGCTATCGACAAGGCGACGGCCAATGAAGGCGATGATTATAGCGAGGTCCGCTATGAAGGTTTTGGCCCCGGCGGCGTGTCGCTGATCGTCGAAACGCTGACCGACAATACCAATCGCACGGTGACCAATGTCCGCACTATCTTCTCGCGGAACGGCGGCAATATGGGCGAGAGCGGATCGGTGTCCCACGGGTTCGACCGGGTCGGCTATATCCAGTATCCGGCCAGTACCGGGGATGAAGACACGGTTCTGGAGGCCGCGATGGAAGCCGGAGCGGAAGATATTGCGTCGGACGAGGACGGCCATGAAATCTGGACCGCAATGGAAGATCTTCACGAAGTGTCCGGCGCGCTGGAAGCTGCGCTCGGTGAGGCTGAATCTGTCAAACTGGCATGGCGCCCGACCGTCCAGGTGGAAGTGGATGCCGCCCAGGCGGAGACCTTGCTCGCGCTGATCGATGCGCTGGAAGAGGATGACGATGTCCAGACCGTCTGGGGCAATTATGACGTCTCTGACGAGGTGATGGAGAAACTGGGGTGATAGTCGAGCTGGCGGCAAAGGCGGCGCTTGCGGGGATCATGATCGCAATCATCGCCTGGGTCGCCCAGCGCCAGCCGGCTCTTGGCGCGCTGGTGGCATCGCTGCCGCTGGTCTCGATCCTGGGCATGATCTTCCTGTGGTACGCGCGGCCGGATGCGACCAACATGGCGACCCATGCCGAAGCAACCTTCTGGTATGTTCTGCCGTCGCTGCCGATGTTTCTTCTGATCCCGCTGCTGCTGCGTCAGGGCATCGGCTTCTGGCCCTCGCTGCTCGCGGGCTGCGTCCTCACCGTCAGTCTCTATGGTTTGATGACTGTGTTCGGCCGACGGTTCGGTCTGCCGCTTTGAGAAAGGTGTAGCCGGTGACGATCATTCTCGGCCTTGACCCCGGCCTTGGCACGACCGGCTGGGGCGTGATCCGGGCGGAGGGTAACCGGCTCTCCCATGTTGCCAATGGCCAGATAAAGACCGACCCGAAAATGGCGCTGGCCAGTCGGCTGCTAAAGCTCGATCTGGAGCTTGCCGACCTGATGCAGGAATATCGGCCGGATGCGGCGGCGGTCGAAGAGGTGTTCGTCAACAGCAACCCGCAGAGCACCTTGAAGCTGGGTCAGGCGCGCGGCGTCGTTCTGCTGGGCGCTTCCCGCAGCGGCATGGAAGTCGGCGAATATGCGGCGCGCGCGATCAAGAAGGCGGTGGTCGGTGTCGGCCGGGCGGACAAGGATCAGGTCCAGGCGATGATCCGGATCCTGCTGCCCGGTGTGGAGCTCACCGGAGCCGATGCCGCGGATGCGCTGGCTGTCGCGATTACGCACGCGCATCATAGGAAGGGATAAGCCCCTCCTCTTTAGAGGAGGTGTTGGGGTGGTGGCGACCGGAAGCAGCACTGGCTTGCCGAACTGCCTGACCCGCCAAATCCCACCCCAACCCCTCCCTTGAAAGGGAGGGGCTTTTTTTTGCTCGCTTACGCAAAGGCCTCCGCCTTTGCGCGGCACCAGTCCATCTCCTGGAAACATCCACATCGTCAATCCCGCGCAGGCGGGAATCCATTTCCGCCACGATCGCCGAATCTGGACCCCCGCCTGCGCGAGGGTGACAATAAGGGGCGCGGGGTGACAATAGTGCGCGCCGGGCAGGTAATGCGGGGGCAGCAACAAAGAAGGATGGCATCCGGAAATTTTTGGGCTATCAGGCTTTCATGATCGCAAAACTCACCGGCACGATTGATGAAGTCGGCACCGACAATATCGTGCTCGACGTGCGCGGTGTCGGTTATCTGGTGTTTGCCTCGTCCCGCACGATCAGCGCGATTGGCGGCGTTGGCGACGGCGCGACTATCTATACCGAGATGCAGGTCAGTGAGAATGACATGCGGCTGATGGGCTTTGCCAGCGGCTCGGAACGCGACTGGTTCCGGCTGCTGATCTCGGTCCAGGGCGTCGGCGGCAAGGTCGCGCTGGCGATCCTCTCTGCGCTCGAACCCGGAGAGATTTCCCGTGCTGTCGCAACCGGCGACAAGGCAATGGTCGCGCGGGCGAACGGTGTCGGTCCGAAACTGGCGCTCCGGATCGTCAACGAACTGAAAGACAAGGTCGGCGGAATTGCCACCGATTCCGTTGTCGGTGCTGGCGGCGAGGCTGCCAACGCCCCGTCCAGCAACAGCGCCGACGCGGTCAGCGCTCTGCTCAACCTCGGCTTCAAACCCGCCGATGCGAATGCTGCTGTGGCCGCCGCGGATGCCGAAGCGGGCGAGGGCGCGACCCTGGATGCGCTGGTGCGGATTGCGCTGAAGAAGGCGGCGCGGTGATGCGCTGTCTGGCGGCGTTTCTGTTCGCATCTGTTTTCTTCGAAATTATCCCGGCAGCAATGGCATGTTCGCCGCCGACAGATGGATGGGTGGGGTCCGTCGTTGCGAGCCCGGTGCCCGGCAAACTTACGCCAAAGGGTACAGCTCAACTGAAGGTTGATCTGTCCGAAAGTCGTTATGATGGACAAGGAAGAATCACTCTCCGTGTTTTGGAAGTCGTTGATGGAAAATTCTCCGGTGATTCAATTCGCTTGAATGTCACGAACGTCGATCATTGCAATAGCTATCTTTCAATGGATTTTGTCGGTGATTCCTACATAACCGTTCTACCGATGAAGTTCTCCGACGGTGAG
>JBCBZY010000235.1:0-4616 GCA_039815115.1 Pseudomonadota bacterium
CGAGTGCAGCGTCGTCATGATGACTTCCAGCGCTGATTTCTCGGGGAATTTCGGGTGCGGGTCGACCGGAATACCGCGCCCGTTATCGGTCACGGTCAGGCGGTTTTCGCTGTCGAGGGTGATTTCAATGCGGCTGGCATGACCCGCCACCGCTTCGTCCATGCTGTTGTCGATAACTTCCGCAGCGAGATGGTGCAGGGCGCGTTCGTCAATGCCGCCAATATACATGCCGGGCCGTTTGCGCACCGGTTCCAGCCCCTCCAGAACCTCGATCGCCGAAGCGTCATATTCACCGGATTTGGACTGTTTGGGCGGCTCGTCGCCGAAAAGATCATCTGACATGGATGATCCTATAAGAGCGCAGGAGTCTTGCTGGCAAGAGGCTTGTTCGGCCTCTTGCGATCAGCCTGTCTTTTCCGTCTGTTTAGCGGACCCGCGGGCCGCCAAATGGCAGTGGCGGTGGCGGACGGCGGGTGCCGCGAGGCAATTGTGCCTGGAACGCCCGTCCGCAATGCTCAACGCAATAGGGGAAGCCGGGATTCACTTCCTGGCCGCAGAAATGGAAATCCGGTTCGCCGGGGTGATTCATGGGCCAGCGGCAGATCTTGTCGTTAAGATCGAGCAGGCTGGTCTTGTCAGCAAGTTCCTCGCTCGGCTTGGCGGGGACCAGTCGCCGCGGCGGAGCTGGCGGAATGGGTGCCTGCTGATCGCCGGGACCCTGGCGCAGAAAGCCGCCCGGGCCAACGGAGACAATCTTCGGGCCATCCTGCTTCGGCGCCTTGGACTGCTGTGCAGCGTGGGTGCGAGCAGCCGGAGTTGGCGGCGGCATCGCTCGGCGGGCGACATGTTCTTCCTTCGGCTTTTTCGCCTTGGCGGTTTTCTTCGCCGCCTTTTTCGGTTTCGCGGCCGCTTTGGTTCCTTTGGCGGCCTTGGCTTTCGATTTCACCGGCGAGGGACGGGATTTCAGCCCCAGTCGATGGGCTTTTCCGATTACGGCGTTCCGGCTGACACCGCCCAGTTCCTCTGCAATCTGGCTGGCGGTCAAGCCTTTTTCCCACATTTTCTTGAGATGATCGATCCGTTCGTCAGTCCAAGCCATATACTTCCCGTTCTTGTTTCTTTTCTGCGGTCAATATAGGCGCTATCTGCCGCAGATCAATGTCGCAGCCCCACCCGGTCGGGTCCATCCGGCCAGATCATAATATGGGGTTGTGCTGGTTCGCCAGAGCCGATAGGCGAAAAGCCCATGTCAGACCAGCCCAAAAATGAAAATAGCACGCCATCCCATTTTGCCGGACAATCCTTCGGCGAACCTGGCGTCGCTGTCATTCGGGGTGTAAACTGGGGCGGGTTCCTGGCCCTCTACTGGAAGGAAGTACGCCGGTTCTTCAAGGTCCAGCTCCAGACTGTCTGGGCGCCGTCGATAACCACGTTGCTGTTTCTGGTCATTTTTACCGTTGCATTGGGGCGTGGTGACCGCACCGTATTGGGAGTACCTTTTGCGGATTTCATCGCACCCGGCCTGATTTGCATGGGCATGATACAGAATGCCTTTGCCAATAGCAGTTTTTCCCTGCTGGTTGGCAAGATCCAGGGTACGATCGTGGATTATCTGATGCCGCCGCTGTCCATTGGAGAGTTGCTGGGCGGATTGGTGGCCGCGGCCGTAACCCGTGCCATTCTGGTCGGGTTCGCGGTCTGGCTGGCGATGGCCCTGTGGCCGGGTGTCCAGGTTTCTGTCACCCACTGGTGGGCGGTGATCTGGTTTGGGCTGATGGGTTCGGTGATGCTGGCGCTGCTCGGCGTCCTGACCTCGATCTGGGCAGAGAAGTTTGATCATGCCGCTGCGGTCACCAATTTTGTTGTCGCTCCGCTGGCGCTGCTGTCCGGAACCTTTTACTCGATTGACCGCCTGTCGCCCGCTTTTCAGGCGTTCAGCCACGCCAATCCGTTCTTCTATGCCATTTCGGGATTTCGTTACGGATTTCTGGGCGTATCCGACTCCCCGGTCGCTACCGGGTCAGTGGTTCTGCTTGCCATCAACTTGATGCTGACGGGCATCTGCTATTTTCTGCTGAAAAAGGGCTGGAAAATCAAAAGCTAGCGCTGGTTCAGTCGGGCCCAGCGTCTCTGAAAATCAATGGCGATGGATGCTGTGCAGTTTGTATTTTCCATCGGCCAGAGCATCGAACATTCGTCCCACTTCCGGATGCATGACCGGTTCCCCGCTGTCATCTTCGAGCAGGTTCTGCTGGCTCACATAAGCGACATAGCTGCTGTCCGCATTTTCGGCGAGCAAGTGATAAAATGGCTGATCCTTGGCGGGTTGCAGGTCCTTGGGAATCGACTCGTACCATTCCTCGCTATTCGCAAATACCGGATCAATATCATAGATTACGCCGCGAAAATCGAATATCCGGTGGCGCACGACGTCACCAATGGCGAAGCGGGCGTCTAGAACGGGAGGAGTGCCTTTCGGCAGAGGATTGGTCGAAACCAAATGTCTGGTCGATGTCATGATTCCAACTTAGGCTGAAAACAGGGATTTGCAAGGGTCGGTCCGAATATTCGATATAGGAATTCGGTCGACATATCGGTTGCTGTTAGGTGGAGGTGCGTGAGGGATTCGAACCCTCGGTACGCGTGAACGTACTTCGCATTTCGAGTGCGACGCCTTCGACCAACTCAGCCAACGCACCTCACTAACAGCGCGTCCCATTACCGGGAGCAGCTCTGTTCTGCAACCCCGTTCGGGCAGGGCTGCAGAGGCGAAACAGGATTACGGTGCAATCAGTTTCAAATTTTACCAAATCTCCAGGGATTTTTCATTAAAACTGAACCATTTCCGTACAGATCAGGCCTCCCGGGCAATTAATCCCTTCCTAACCCAATAAAGGGTGGGAAATGCGGCCCAATTTTGGCAGAAAGGGTTTTGGTTTGGCGAGACGGAAGGATCAAGGGACGGATATGGCTGATCACGACTCCCATTTGCAGGATGTACTGGATGCGCCGGAAGGACCGCACATCGGCGCCCTTTTCGACTTTGACGGAACCATTATTGCCGGATATTCCGCCACCGCTCTGCTGTGGGAAAAAATCAAGCGCCGCGAGATGTCTGCGGAAGAGCTAGTCGAAACAGCCAATGTCATGGCGCAATATTCGATGGGTAACATGGGTTTTTCCGGCCTGATGTCTTCGGCCTCCCGTTTGCTCAAGGGCGTTACGGAAGACAGTTATTTCGAATTTGGCGAAGAACTTTACGAAAAGCATATTGCGCGGAAAGTCTATCCGGAGTCGCGCGCGCTGATCGATGCCCATCTCGCCAAGGGCCACACGGTAGCCATCGTATCCTCGGCCACCATCTACCAGATTGAGCCAACTGCTCGCGACCTCAACATCGAACATGTTCTGTGTTCGCAATATGAAGTGGAAAATGGCGAGTTTACCGGCGAGATTATACGCCCGCTATGTTTTGGCGAAGGCAAGGTTCTGGCCGCGGAAAAACTGGCCCAGGAGAAAGATCTGGATCTCAGCAAAAGCTATTTCTACTCCGATAGCGATGACGATATCGAACTTCTCGAACATGTCGGCAAGCCGCGGCCGCTCAATCCCAACAGCAAGCTGACCGCCATTGCCGAAGAGCGTGGCTGGCCGGTGCAGAAATTTGATAGCCGGGGCCAGGTGAAGCCGGTGGATTATGTGCGGACACTCTATGCGACCGGTTCGCTGATCGGCTCCGCTGTGGCGTCGCTACCGATCTGGGCGCTGACCGGATCACAGCGCGAAGCCATGAACTTCTCCACTGGTCTGTTTGGCGATTTTGCCACCGCGCTGACCGGCTGCGAACTGGAAGTGCGTGGCGAGGCCAATCTCTGGAATGCGCGGCCGTGTATTTTTGTGTTCAATCACCAGAGCAAGGCGGACGTGATGATCCTCGCCAAGCTCATCCGAAAGGACATGGGCGGTGTGGGCAAGAAAGAGATTCGCGACACGCCGGTGATCGGCAAGTTGATGGAACTGGCCGGCACGGTATTTATCGATCGCGCTAATGCCAAAAGCGCGATCAAGGCCATGGAGCCTTTGATCGAAGCTATCGAAGTCGACGGGAAATCGATCGTGATTGCACCCGAAGGCACCCGCACTTTGTCGCCGAGGCTTGGACCGTTCAAGAAGGGTGCGTTCCATATGGCCATGCAGGCCGGAGTGCCTATCGTTCCCATCGTGATCCACAATGCCGGTGATATTGCGCCAAAAAATGAATTTGTGATGCGTCCGGCGAAAGTACGCGTTGATGTGCTTCCCGCGGTGGATACCAGCAAATGGTTGGTAAAAACCATTGACCAGCATGTTGCCGAAGTTCGGGACATGTTCCTCGAGACGCTGGGGCAGGATGACGAGGAGGCCGCACTGGAGGCCTTGACCAGCAAGCCGGCCCGCAAAGCAGCGGCCGGGAAGACGGTGAAGACAACCACACCTGCCGAGAGCGGGGGTAAAACGACAGCTTCGGTCAGGAAAAAGGCGGCGCCGGCGCGGAAAACCGCAACCCGGAAAAAACCGGCAGCCCGCCGTGCGGCGGCGAAACCGGTGGCCAAGGGAAAAGTTGCCAAGAAACCCGC
>JBCBZY010000298.1:0-3613 GCA_039815115.1 Pseudomonadota bacterium
AACTTGGTCTGGTTGATAGCTTTGGCGGCATGACAGAAGCACTGGCCGAAGCTGCGAAACGCGCCGGTTTGGAAGAAGGCAGCTATCATGCGAAATATCTTGAGGCCACGCCGACGTTCAAATGGCTGCCGCTCGGCGGTACGCCTTTTGGCGAGACCGAAGCCAAGCCGGTAACCAGCATGGTTGGCTGGGTCGCGCGGCAACAAAAGGCGACTTTTGCTGAAGCGCTAAACACCGCGCACGGCCTGATGGCGCGGGAAGATGTACAGGCTCTCTGTCTCGAATGCGGTGGATTTGGGCGTCCGGCTCAAACCAATGCCACGCCAGATCTGTTTGATCTGCTCAGAGCCTATTCGCTGTCTTCAGCACCGCGATAGGACGGCAAAGACAGTCCCTTTATAATCGCCAGTGCGCGCAAGGCGAAACCAGCGACAAAGGCGATGAGGGCCGCTGCGATCCCCGGCATCCCGGTCTGTGCAAGTCCAACAAAGGCAAAGGCCGATAACGCGCCCGCTGTCACATAAAGTTCCGGCCGGATGATGATCGATGGTTCGCCAGCGACCAAGTCCCGGATTACGCCGCCGACACAGGCCGTTATAATGCCCATGATGGCAGCAGGCACCGGATCGATACCCAATTGTAACGCCTTGGCAGCGCCGAAAACCGAATAGGCCGCCAATCCTATGGCATCGAACCAGTCCACCGCAGCCGGTCGCCAAAAGCGAACCGGGGTGATCCAGATTATCAGCGCAATAGCCAGACACAGGATAGGCACGCGGCTATCCTGTACCCAGAAAACCGGCGCGCCGATCAGCAAGTCCCGCACCGTCCCGCCACCGACGCCGGTGACCAACGCAAAAAAGGCAAAGGTCACCAAAGTCTGTCCATTGCGCGCCGCCACCAAAGCACCGGATATGGCGAACACCGCTATACCGAACAGGTCGAGCCAGCCCAGCGCGTCATAGAGGACAGCACTGTTCAATCGTTTTTCCGTCTATTGCGTGATCGCCGTGTGAACAACAGCACGAAACCCAGGATCGACCCGAACAGCGCCAGTGCCGCTGATCCGATCAAAATCGGATGGCTGGTATCTTCGCGCGTCTGCAGATCCATGATGTGCAGGCCCCACATGAAATCGAAGACCCGCCAGAACTGGGTTCGTACGGCCAGCAACTCACCGGTGTCTTCATCGATATAGAAACGCGCGTCGTCTTCAAAAATCACTTGCCATGATGGCCGGTCGCGCCGCAAATCAGAGGGCGCCGCATTTGCCGCGAAACGCTGCACAGACTGGATCGCCGCATCATCAGCGCGCGCGGCGATGGCGAGCATACTGGCATCCGCCGCAGTAACGGGCGGCAGCAGCGCCCCCGTTGCAGCATCCGCGCGCCGCTTGCCGCCATCAGCATAAGCAATCACCCAAAAGGGTCCCCGCGCATTTTGCTTCAGGGTCAGGCTTTGGACCTGCCGCCCTTCCAGAACTGGCGCCACTGGCATGATCGGATCAAGTGAAGGCTGTTCGGCCCGCAGATGATTACCGCGCACCGTTTCTATAGGCTGTGAGACCATCAATAAGCCGGATGCTGTCCACAGGATGATCGGCACCCCGATCAACCAGCCGAGCCAGATATGCCAACGGTAAAACTTTCTATGCATCGACTATTCGCTGGCGAGCAGCGCGCCGATCTGACGCGCGCCGTCCATAGCTTTGTGATCCTGATAGCGATCAGCGATGACCTGCATTCCTACCGGCAAGCCATCCACTTGCCCGATGGGCAGGACCGTGGCCGGCAGGCCCGGAAAGGTTACCAGCCCGGACCAGGCAAGCTGTTCAGCAGCAGGGTGATCCACGCCGTCGATCGACAAGCTTCGATCCTTCATTGGCCGGGTATCATGAGGAAATGCCGGCATGCTGGATGGCGGAGCGATCACGAGGTCATAGTCTTCAAATACGTCCCGCCAACGCCGCTGGTTGCGGGCCTGTGCATCCAGCAAAGCAAACCAGTCGGCCGCTGTCACCACTGTGCCGTCCGGTCGCGGCGCTCCCGCCATCATGATGATGTTGAGCATATGCAGATAATCGCGATGCTGCTGTTCCAGATCCGGTATCAATGTGGTCGTGCGTGCGACCTCTGCTCCGCTGTCCTCCAACTGCTCGACGACTGCTTCCATACACTGCCGCATGCCTTCACCCATGGTTACACAAGGATGGTCCGTGAGCAGCAATACGCGCATATCAGCCAGGAACTTCGGCCGTTTGGGCAGAGGCCGATCCAGCGTCACTTCGAACAGCAACTCCAGGTCATCTGCATTGCGCGCCAGCGGTCCAACGACCGATAGCGGCCGAAAGGCCCCTTCTTCAAAACCGGGCATGAAATGACCTTCGCCGCTCACCACACCATAAGTCGGTTTGTGTCCCCAGATTCCGCAATAATGGGCCGGGACGCGGATCGAGCCACCAATGTCCGATCCATATTCCAGTGCCACCATCCCGCTCGCAACCGCAGCGGCCCCGCCACCGGACGATCCACCGGGCGAGCGGCCCAGATCATGAGGGTTGCTGGTGCGTCCGTAGATCGGATTTTCGGAAAACATGTCGGCCAGCATGGGCGGGACGTTTGTTTTGCCAAGGATGACAGCGCCAGCGGCCTTGAGGCGCTGGACCACCAACGCGTCTGAATCGGCAATATTACCGGCGGCCGCTTCAATGCCCCAACTGGTTGGCAGTCCGGCAATATTGAAGCTTTCCTTGACCGTCATCGGCACGCCCAACAAGGGGCTCCGGTCGCCTCTTCCCAACCGTGCATCGGCATCGCGTGCGGCTTGCCGGGCCCGCTCAAAATCGCGCACGACCACCGCGTTGATTGGCCCGTCCAGTTTTTCAATACGATCAATGGCGGCGTCTGTCGCTTCGACTGCCGATAATTTTCCTGCGGCAATGTCGGCCGCCACCGCGCGGGCATCCGGCTGATCTGTAAGGGAAGGAATCATCATATTTCTCTCTCCTCTACAGGATATGAGCCAGTCGCTCCGGGTGCGTCAAATCATATGTGGATCGGCTTGCCCTGCACCGCCATAGCTGCCTCTTTCACCGCCTCGCTGTGCGTCGGGTGAGCATGGCAAGTATAGGCGATATCTTCGCTCGTTGTGCCAAATTCCATCGCCTGCGTAACTTGCGCCACCAAAGTTCCGGCCAGCGACGAGATGATATGCGCGCCGAGCACACGGTCGGATTCGGCATCGGCGATCACCTTCACATAACCATCTGTATCGCGATTGGTTTTCGCCCGGCTGTTGCCCATGAAGGGGAATTTGCCGACCTTATAGGCGACGCCGCTGTCCTTCACCTCTTCCTCGGTCTTACCGATGCTGGCAATTTCGGGATAGGTATAGACCACGCCGGGGATCAGGTCGTGATTGACGATACCGGTCTGGCCCGCAACAAATTCTGCAGCGGCAATGCCTTCATCTTCGGCCTTGTGTGCGAGCATCGGCCCGGGCGTAACATCGCCAATGGCATAGACACCTTTAACGGCCGTCTGAAAATCATGACCGACTTCAATCTGGCCATGTTTGTTGGTTTCGAGACCTGCCTTTTCCAGCGCAAGCCCGT
>JBCBZY010000185.1:0-5696 GCA_039815115.1 Pseudomonadota bacterium
ACGTCGATTGAATGTCGATTGGTATTGATGACCTGATAATCCATATATTCATTCACAAGAATAATACCAAGTGCCGCTATCCAGGGGATCGGACTGGCAAGCGTGCGCCTGAACAGGATCGCGACCAGCAACTGGACCGATATTGCCGCGTAAATGTGCAGGGCATCCTTGTCCAGTTGCAGCGATTGAACCAGCCAGAGCTTCATCTCGAACCACGTCATGGCCATCCCTTGGCGATCGCCGAACTAACCGTCAATGAACGAATGCAGGAAAATATGATTATCAGATTTTTAGCCAATTTCTGCTAGCAGTCAGTCATGAATGAAGGTGCATCAGTCCAGCCCCGCGTAATGGTGATATTCGGCACTCGCCCGGAAGCTATCAAGCTTTTTCCGGTGGTTCGTGCCCTGGCCGGAAAGCAGGCACTGGAAACGGTCACTTGCGTGACGGCACAGCATCGCGAAATGCTCGATCAGGTGCTCGATATCGCCGAAATCCGGCCAGATCATGATCTCGATCTGATGCGTTCCGACCAAAGCCTGGACGAGCTTACGGCGCGGCTGCTGCAGGGCATCGGCGAAACTCTGGATAGTGTGCGTCCCCAGCGGGTGATCGTGCAAGGCGACACAGCCACCGCCATGTGCGGCGCGCTTGCTGCCTATTACCGGCAGATTCCTGTGAGTCATGTCGAAGCAGGCTTGCGCAGCTACAATATTTATCACCCCTGGCCGGAAGAGGTAAACCGCAAGATTATCGGCACAATTGCGGACCAACATTTTGCCCCGACGGAAACGTCAGCCGCGGCATTGCGGAAGGAAAATATTCCCGACAACCAGATCAGCGTCACCGGCAATACCGTGATTGACGCCCTGCTGGTCACCGCGGAAAAGGCGGGCAAGGAGATTGGCCTCGATCCGGAATTGACCTCACTGCTGGACCGTTTTTCGGACCGGAAAATTATCGGCGTGACAAGCCACCGCCGGGAAAATTTCGGTGACGGGCTGAACCAGATTTCGGCTGCGTTGCGGGAAATCGCTTCGCGCGAGGATGTTGCCCTGATTTTTCCGATCCACCTCAATCCCAATGTCCGGGCCGTTATGACCGACGCGCTGGGCGGACTGGACAATGTCGCGATGATCGAACCACTCGATTATCCCAATTTCGTCGGGCTGCTTGGGGCTTGTCATTTCATGCTGACAGACAGCGGCGGTGTGCAGGAAGAGGCCCCTGCCCTCGGCAAACCGGTGCTGGTCATGCGAGATACGACCGAACGCCCGGAAGGCGTCGAAGCCGGCACGGCGAAGCTGGTTGGCACGGATCCCGATCTGATTGTATCCGAGGCACATAAGCTTTTGGATAACAAAGATTATTACAACAGCATGGCAAAAGCCCATAATCCGTTCGGAGACGGCAAATCCAGCGAACGCATCGCCGATATTGTCGCGGCGAGCCTGACCACCTGACCTGGCCAGCTGCTAACCGGGTCATTACCGGTTTATTTACGATATTCCTCTAGTCTGAAACCTCGAAAATTGCGCCTTTTCGGCGCCTTGAGGAGATTTTTGCACGATGCTGTCCGACGAGAAGCCTTCCGTTTGCGTTCTGGGCCTGGGCTATATCGGCCTGCCGACTGCGGCTGTCATTGCGCGCAGCGGATGCAAGGTGCTCGGCGTAGACGTGACCGAACATGTCGTTGACACGATCAACAGCGGCAAGATCCATATCGAGGAAGTGGATCTCGACGGGCTGGTCCAGGGTGTTGTATCCCGCGGAACATTGCGTGCATCGCTGATGGTCGAGCCGGCTGATGTCTTTGTCATTGCGGTTCCGACGCCCTTTGGCGATGATCATGTTCCGGATACCAGCTATGTGATGGAAGCGGCGACCAATGTCGCAGCCGCGCTGAAGCCGGGCGATTGCGTGATCCTCGAATCCACTTCCCCGGTCGGAACGACGGAGAAGATGCGCGACCTGATCGCCAAACTTCGTCCCGATCTCAAGATTCCGGGCATGACCAAGGATATTCCCGATATCGCGATTTCCTATTGTCCCGAGCGGGTTTTGCCGGGAAAAATCCTCGAGGAACTGACCAATAACGACCGCTGCATCGGCGGCATCACACCGCGCTGTGCCCGGAAGGCTCTGGGATTTTACCGCCGCTTCGTGCGCGGAGAATGCGTGACCACTTCTGCCCGAGCCGCGGAAATGACCAAGCTGGTCGAGAACAGCTATCGCGACGTCAACATCGCGTTCGCCAACGAGCTGTCGATCGTCGCCGATCAGATCGATCTCGATGTCTGGGAAGTGATCCGGCTGGCCAACCGCCATCCCCGCGTCAACATTCTGCAGCCCGGCCCCGGCGTGGGCGGACATTGTATCGCGGTCGATCCGTGGTTCATCATCCATGGGGCACCGGAACACACGCCGCTGATCCGCATTGCACGGGAAGTGAATGACGGGAAAATCGGCCATGTGCTGGAACAGGCATCGCTGATGATCGACGAACTGCCCGGTGTGCAGATCGCCTGTTTCGGACTGGCCTTCAAGGCCAATATTGATGATTTTCGCGAGAGCCCGGCATTGAAGATTGCGGCAAAACTGGCGCGCCGTTATCCGGGCCGGATCAATATCGTGGAACCTTATGCCAGCGAGCTGCCAGCCGAATTTGAAGGCACCGACACCGGATTGATCGATATTGACGAGGCGCTGGAAAGCTGCCCGGTGATGATCACCCTGACCGATCACGACATGTTCCGATCGATCCCGCTCGACGAACGCGCCGGCAAGGTGGTCTATGACACGCGGGGAATCTGGCCCGACCAGCCGGATAATCTCCAGGCGGTGACGAACTTGCGTCTGGCGAGCTAGTCGGGTTTCCTTGCCAGAACGACATAGTTTTTGGGATGACCCCGGTCGGTAATCTTGCATGCGAGATCAAGCCGGTAGAACAGAGCAGCGAGCGCCGCTGCGGTTAACTTGACCAGCAGAACAAGCGGCCAAAACAGCACAGGCCACCAGGGCTTTTTCAAATAGCGTGACGGGCCGGCTGGCAAGCGATGGGCCATGGTCTGGAACTGATAACCCAGTGTCCCGAAATAGCCTTCCAGCCATGCCAGCCTTTCGATTTCAAAGCCCGCTTTGCCAAAAAGATGACGATGTGCGAACTGCGTATAGCGATAGAAGTCGTAGGGCTTCTCATGTTCTTCATAGTAGAACGGACAGGTACAGATAATCTTGCCACCGGGCTTCAACACCCGATGCAGCTCTGCCAATACCTTGTCGGGTTCGGGTATATGTTCCAGCACCTGATTGAACACGATCCGGTCAAACAGATTGTCCGCGGTCGGTATGTCGGCCAGATCGCAAACATAGGTCGATTTGGCATAGGGCTTGTCGACCATCTCGAAATCCGCGCTTTCATAAGTGCAATGGTCGAAAAAGGGACGATAAGGCTGTTCGCCTGCGCCGGCATCCAATACCCGCATTCCTGGCTCGCTCGCAGTGGCAAATTCCTGATTGTAGCGCCGGAGATATTCCCGCGAGCTGTTGGGGAAAATCCAGCGCTTGATGAAGGCTTTCATGTCCCGTTTCCCTCTGCCTGCGCTTGCGGTTTATCCGCTCGATCTGTCTTCCAGGCCAGTATGGCGGCAAGCGGTGCGCTGACGGCAAAACCGACCAGGCGATTGGCGGCCGATGCCATGAACGCCGCCGCTGCGGTCAGACCGACCAGCGGTCCGAGCAAGGCGGAGACGCCTTCGCGAATACCGAGCCCCGCCGGCACAATGGAAAAAGAAGCTCCGACAAATCCTGATACGGTCAGAACCGACGCCTGATCAAAACCCGCCATGACTCCCAGCGCCAGAAGACACAAATAGAGCCGCAGCGCATCGAACAGCACCAGTCCGAACTTGCAAGCAAACAACTGCGCCGTGATCTGGCTGTCATTGAGCAAGTGCCTGCTCATCATGAAACAGGCAATGGCGCCTGCCAGGCCGACGGTTAGAAACAGCAGGCCCAGCATGCCGATCCCAGCGGCAACAAGCCAGATACCGGAATAGCCAAAAGAAACCGCCGCCCAGATGGCAACGACAAATATCATGGTCGAAGTCCCTTTCGCAACGCTGGCACCTTCGGATTTCAGCGCGGCAACGCGGACAATCGCACCGCCGGGAATGGGCAGCAGATTTGCTACGCCGCCGATAATTGTTGTTTCCACTGCTATTTTCATACCCACCCGGTGACCAATCAGCCGGGCCGAGAGGACGAATTCGAGCGCATTGAAAAACATGGTGACAGGAACGGCAAACAGGGCAAGCGCGAGAACCGGGATCCACTGCACATTGCCAAGAAGTTCTGGTTGACTGCGCAGGGAGAGAAAAATGCCGCCGATCAGGGCCAGCACGGCGATAATCAGTGCGGACTGGCGAAACCGGGGGTTCTGCATCGGTATCAGGCCCATCAAATGGTCGGCTATTGCCAGAATTTTTCGCAGTATTTCGGGCAAAATCCAGTCCCTGACCTGATTTGTCGCATACCGGCATCGTGCGCCCGGAATATCGCTTTCCATCTAGCCCGAATATGGTTACCAAATCCTTACCTGATGGCCGTATCACAGGTGATCGCGCGATGTGCAAGCATCGGCAAAACTGTCATTTGGAGTGTCGATGTTTCTAGTGCTTCACGCATTCAGCCGCAGAAATTCCGGGGATGGGCTGCTTGTCGATCTGACGCTGGAAGCGCTGCAGGATGCTGGTATCGACCAGTCGCAGGTCGAAATTCTGGCGCTTGACCCGGAAAGCTTCCAAGAGCCCCCGAAAGTCCATCGGGCGCCCGGGGAGCCCTTCGCCGAATTGTCACCCAAACTGCTTGGGGCAGGCTTTGAGTTGCTGGCCAACCGGCTGGCTTCCGGAAAGATCGAGACTCTTGTCAGCAAGGCAGACGGGCTGATCGCTGTTGGCGGTGGCTATCTGGTGGCGGACTCCTTTGTCCGTCAGTCGGGCGTGCTGCTCAACCATCTCGCCCAACTGCGGACCGCAGCCAAAGCGTCCATTCCGTCCATTTATCTGCCGCAAAGCGTTGGCCCGTTGCAGGGCCCCGTGGGTCAGGCAGTCAAGCGGCACCTCAATGCCGTCGACCTGTTCTGCGCGCGGGACGATGTCACGCTCGAGGAAATTGGCGGCGACAATATCATGCGCTGCGCAGATCTGGCGGTGCTGAAGCTGGCGCGCGGCGGCGATATTGGTGGGCAGCAAGCGGCAGCAGATGGTGCTCCGATCATTGTTGGCAGAACTCCATGGTCATGTAAGAATTAGACCATTTCTGAAAGAAAAATGGGGGTACAGTAGAATTACGAAGAGACGGAGAGGATGGTCTGTAGAAATCCTTCAAAAGTCGAAACTCCTGCGCAAGAGGTCAACTACTCTGAGTGAATGGTTGGCCAATTGGGGATTCTTATGCAAAAGTAGTTGCTTTGATGATATGTTTTTGGTCAAGCTAAAACAAAGCATTACGTCCCTTGGCTTGCAACCTGCTGATGGTCCCTTGCTGCTGGCCATCAGTGGTGGGCCGGATTCTGTTGCCTTGGGGGAAGGCCTTTGGCGACTGGGCTTTTCGCTTCATTTGGCCCATATCAACTATCAATTGCGGGGAGAAGATTCGGAGGAAGAAGAACGACTGGTGAGAGTGTAGGCGCAAAC
>JBCBZY010000073.1:0-10308 GCA_039815115.1 Pseudomonadota bacterium
CCTGTGTGGCATCTGCCAATTCAAGCGCATCTTCCAGCTGGTGGACCGTTTCCGCGCCGTTTGCCTGCCACTCCCGATCACGCGTGAGTACAATGTGGCGCCGTCCGGGCAGCAGCCCGGGCAGGCTGTCAAATGTTTTGCGCCCCATGATCATCGGCTTGCCTTGTGTCAGGGCTTTGAACCGGCGCAGGTCTTCCGGGAGATGCCACGGCAGCCCGCCATCCTGCCCGATGACGCCATTATCGGCGCGGGCGAAGATCAAAATGATGTCTGGAGCTGCCATTTTCTTGTCATTCTCCGCTCTGGACCGGATCAGAAATGCAGCTTGGTGACATGGCCCATCTTGCGTCCCGGTCGGGTTTCGCCCTTGCCATATAGATGCAGGTGATTGGCCGGATCCGACAACAGCCCGGACCAGTCATCCGCCTGGTCACCGATCAGATTGTGCATTTCCGCGCGCGTCGCGGCCAGCCCGGTATCCCCCAGCGGCAGTCCGCAAATGGCGCGAATGTGGTTTTCAAACTGGCTGGTGATCGCGCCTTCGATGGTCCAGTGGCCGCTATTATGCACGCGCGGGGCCATTTCGTTGAATATCGGTCCGTCGGCGGTTGCGAAAAATTCGCAGGTCAGCACGCCGACATATTGCATGGCGTCCGCCATTTTGGCGGCCAGTTCCCGCGCGGGTTCCTGTTGCGCAAGGATTTCCGCCGGTGCCGGAGCAAGCGAGTGAGCAAGTATCCCGTTTTCATGGACATTATGCGGCGTTTCCCAGAACCGGATTTCGCCGTCCTGACCACGTACCAGGATGACTGAAAATTCATGACTGAAAGTGACAAAGCCCTCGGCAATGCAGTGTTGCTGACCAACAGTATCCCAATGTTCGGACAAACTGACCGCCGATTTGATCCGGGCCTGGCCCTTGCCGTCATAGCCCATACGGACAGTTTTCAGGATCGCAGGGCAGCCAATTTTGGCGATTGCCGCTTCCAGTGAATTCAGGTCTGTCACCTCGGCAAAAGGCGCTGTGGTACCCCCTTGTTGGCGAGCATAGGTTTTTTCGGCCACACGGTTCTGGGCGATATCCAGCGCGCCGATGGGCGGATGCAGCGGCGCGCGATCCTCGATTGCATGCAGCGGGCCAACCGGGACATTTTCAAATTCAAAGGTCACCACATCACAGCTGTCAGCAAACTTGCCCAAGGTCTCCAGATCGTCATCTTTCGCACAGGTAAATTCTGCAGACACATCGGCTGCGACGCTGTCCGGATCCGGGGCATAGATATGGCAGCGATAGCCGAGCTGTGCGGCCGCGACCGCCAGCATCCGGCCGAGCTGACCGCCACCCAAAATGCCGATGGTAGATCCGGGCGGTAGCGGGTTCATTTATGCGGGCGTTTCTGCAACGGCATCGCTTTGCGTCTTGCGCCATTCGTCGAGCCGAGCCGCGAGAGCGGCATCCTCATTAGCGAGAATCGCTGCCGCCAGCAATGCAGCATTCTTGGCCCCAGCCTCCCCGATGGCCAGTGTTCCCACCGGAATGCCGGCGGGCATTTGCGCAATCGACAGCAGGCTGTCCATGCCATTCAGCGCCCGCGACTGAATCGGTACGCCGAGTACCGGAATACGTGTCATCGATGCCACCATGCCGGGCAGATGCGCTGCGCCACCAGCCCCGGCAATAATGGCTTTCAGTCCGCGGTCGACGGCAGATTTGGCATATTCGACCAGCCGGTCCGGGGTGCGATGCGCCGAAACGATCCGCACCTCATGGGCCACTTGCAGGTCATCCAGAAGCTGTGCGCCCAGGCTCATCGTCGCCCAGTCGGACTGGCTACCCATGATGATCCCTATTTGCGGATTGGCTTCGGTCATGCACCCACCTGAATTTTCTGCCGGAAGCGCATTCGTTTAGCCGCGATTCGGGTGCGGTGCAATGCAGAATGCTGACCTGTAAAAAACACAAGCGACGGGAGTTTTTCCGGGGGAAATCAAGTATTCGTAAAATTGACAAAAGTAGACAGGGCTTGCGTTACATTTTTTTGACTGTAGACGTCCACCAACAACAAAACAGCGTCGCGGCATATTGTAGTAATAACGGATTTATCCAGAGGATACGCGTTGTGAGCGATGACGAGTCACGCCAGTCGGACACCCCGAAAAAGGGTGGCAAACATTCTGATCTGCAGGAGCAGGTGCGGCAGCTTCAGTCGCGATTGCAGGAGATGGAGCGGCTGGCCCATCATGACGTGCTGACCGGTTTGCCGAACCGGCGATATTTCATCAAGAGCCTGGAAAACCGGGTGGCGCGCTGTTTGCGCTATGGTGACAACAGTGCGCTTTTGTTCCTCGACGTCAACAATCTCAAGAAAATCAATGATACACATGGCCATGGTGCCGGCGACCTCGCGCTGTCCCATTTGGGACAATTGCTTTCGAACCATGTTCGGCAAACCGATTTCGTCGCCCGGATCGGCGGCGACGAGTTTGGCATTTTGCTCGACAATCTTGATGCGGATGAAGTGGAACGGAAAATCGCAGCCCTGCTGGACAGGATCAGCAATTCGGAGATTCAGCACCGGGAAACGGCGCTCAATTTGCGGGTCGCCATTGGCTATTGCTTCGTCGGACCGCGGGATACGGTAACCGACCTGCTGTCCCGTGCAGATGCTGCCATGTATGCCAACAAGGACAGTGAAGAATAAACTTCACCGGAACCCGTTCGTCCGGCTATTTCTCCGCAAGATAATAGCGCTCAATTTCTTTCAGATTGTCGTCCAGTTCATAGATGATCGGCTGTCCGGTCGGAATCTCCAGACCCGTGATCTCGTCATCGGAAATTCCGGACAGATGCTTGACCAGCGCCCGCAGGCTATTGCCATGCGCGGAGATCAGGACCCTTTTGCCATTTTGCAGTTCGGGCGCGATCCGGCTTTTCCAGTAAGGCAGCACCCTGGCGATCGTGTCCTTGAGACTCTCCGTCGCTGGCACTTCGATCCCGGCATAGCGCGGGTCGGTGGTCATCTGATACTCGCTGTCAGCGGCCATCGGCGGGGGCGGGGTGTCAAAGCTCCGCCGCCAGATATGGACCTGTTCGTCGCCATGCTTTTCCCGGGTCTCCTGCTTGTTCAGGCCGGTCAGCCCGCCATAGTGGCGCTCGTTCAGCCGGTAATTTTTCTCCACCGGCAACCACATCCGGTCCATCTCTTCCAGTGCGAGGTGGAGCGTCTTGATCGCGCGGGTTTGCAGGCTGGTGAAACAGAGTTCGGGATGAATGCCCTTTTCCTTCATCAGGCGTCCGGCTTCGCGCGCTTCCTGCACGCCCTTGTCGGTTACGTCGACATCCCACCAGCCGGTAAAACGGTTTTCGAGGTTCCATTGCGACTGACCGTGGCGGAGGAGAATGAGTTGCGGCATGACATGTCCTGTTGTTGCGAATCCCGCATTTCTCTAGCGATGATCGCCGGAGCCGCCAAGCAGGAACTCAGCTGATGATCCGGGACATTGTGTAAAAGGCGCCGAGCCCGCCCACCAGATAGACCGCGGGAACCTCTATCCATTTTCGCCGATCCAGAGATCTCTTGTTCAGCAGCCAGATCGCGGCCAGGACCAGCCCGACAAACAGGATCTGGCCCAGTTCCACTCCAAGATTGAACAGCAGCAGCGCCTGGATCTCGGTGCCTTTGGGCAAGCCAATTTCGGTCAGTGCCCCGGCAAAACCGAGGCCGTGCAGCAGGCCGAAGGCGAGGGCGATCAGCCACGGCCGACGGATTGTGAGGCTGGTTTTCCCCTGCCATTTGCGGACAACTTCGATGGCGAGAAACAGAATCGACAGCGCGATCAACAGCTCCACCGGCTCCCCGGGCAGCGTGAACAGGCCAAGCGCCACAATCGCCAGGGTTATGCTGTGACCAAGGGTGAAAGCGGTGATCACCCAAAGCAGCTGCCGGACCGGTGTGAGCAGCAGCAATCCCAGCACGAAGAGCAGATGATCCCATCCGAACAGCATGTGCTCCGCCCCGATCACCAGATAGCTGGCTGCCGGGGAACCAGCGGCTTCGCCAAGCTCGAGCGAGGTACTGGCCGGGCGCAGCAGATCGGTATGTTCTGTGCCGTCAGCATGGAGGATCCGGACAAAAACATCGGTCAGCGTCTGGTCGAGGCCTTCGATTTTCAGAATGCCGCTGTCCAGCCGGCAGGGAACGGACCAGGTCTCGACAACCGCCTGGCCGGTGAGCACCTGCCGGCTTGTCTCGGGTTCAGGGCACTGGTCCGGCAGCACTGGGCGCATTTTCAGTTTGCGACCAGACAGCACCGGCTGTTTCCATTCGACTTCGACCATCCCGTCCGCTGTTTCGGTGAGTTGCAGTGCCGCTGGCCGGATTTCATGGGCACTCGCAGATTCAGACGGGACGAACAGCAAGAGCAGGCTAATCCCCAGCAGGCAGCGGAGCGCGATCAATTGCCGCTGTCCCCGGACTGGTCATTGGGCTTTTCGACAACGACCGTATAATTTGCCACCAGATCCTGAATCGCTTCCTGGCGAACGTTGATGGCTTGTTGTTCCTGCCATGCGGCCTGCACCTCGGCCTTGATCGGCTCAAACCGGGCGTCAGCGGCGCTGTCAACGGTTTCGACCCGGACCAGATGCAGGCCATAGGCGGATCCCATGGACGCGCTCCATTGTCCGCGTTTCAGGACAAACAGGCGCTCCGCAAATTCGGTACCGAACAGGCGCGTGATTTCGCTTTGTGGCAGAGCGGCATAGCTGCGTTTCTGGATGAACGGATCGCCGAGCGATTGCCAGTCCGAACCTGTATCGAGCTGAGCACGGGCAGCCAGGGCCACCTGTTCGATCTGATCGCCATGACGTTCGGGACTGAAATAGACGTGGACAAAGCTGCGCCGCTCGCTGGCGGCAAAAAGCTCCCGGTTTTCCTCGAACCACTGGCGCAATTCGGCCTCGTCCGGTTCTGCGAGCGCATTGTCACTGATCAGAAAGTCCATCTTCTGCGCCAGCCGCCGCCGGATGATTGTGTCGCCGTTGCCCAGCCCAAGCCGTTCGGCTTCCCGCATCAGCACTTCGTCCTGAACATATTGGTCGATGATCATCTGCCGGTCTTCCCCGGTGGGCAGGCGTCCAGCTGTATTTGCCCAGAGCTTTTCCAGCCGCGCCATTTCCTCGGTGCTGACATGGATTGTCCGTCCGCGCTCGCCCTGCCAGCTGGTCCAGACGGAATTGATTGCAACCAGAACCAGTCCGATCAGAAGGAAATGCGTGATCGGGTCACGAAATATTTTCACGGTTTCTCTACCCGGGAATCAGGTCGCAGGCACATACCAGATCGGTGACGACCAGGCGCGTTCCTGGATGGTTTTCTGCAGTGCCGGATTGGGTTCAACCCCGGCCCGAAGCGCATCCCAGGTCGACCAGCGACAGACCGGATTTTCCAGCACCCGCACATAGTAGGACGCGCGCTGGGCCGTCTGGAATTCGGGATCGCGCCAGAAGGTTTTCAGTTCCGGTGCACCCTTGTCGTCCGAAATCGAGCAATCCGTCAGGTCCACCGTCGCGCCATTGTCGGGGCAGCGGAAACTCGCATCAACCGTTCCGCCATCGCTGCAGGCAACATCAAAGACCTTTTCCATCACCTCGCCGCCGCTGGTCCAGACCTTGACGACCTGCACCCTTTGCAGTGGTGCGCTGAGCGCATCGCGCAGCGACCAGATGATGAAGCCGGGAGCCTCGCCCTGACCGATCAGGTCGCCGCCCATCGGCACGCCTTCGGCATAGGCCTTGCTGACCATGTCCGGATCATCCAGCATGCTTGCGTCATAGCCAAAACCGCCAAAGAAGCGCAGTTTCATGCGCGTGCCGGTGGTGGCGTAGGTTTCCTTGCGGCGCATCGCGTCGAAAATCGCCTCGCGCGTATTCTCTTCCGCCCAGACCGCGGCATAGCCCGAAGCGCCCCAGCGCGAGAACCAGTTGGCCGCGCGCGGATCCACGGTCACGCCGTCCCAGCTTTTCTTGCCTTCGGGCGGAATTGATCCTCGTGCTTCCGGTGTTCCGTCGACAATGCCGATCTTGGACCAGAAATTCTTCTCGTCAAACGAACCGCCGACCACATGGGTGTCGCTCGACCCGATCAGGCCGAAGTGGAACGGATTGGCGTTGATGCTGTCCTGCAGCAGCAAGCCATTGCCATAGGCCTGACGGACATAGTCGCCGGTCGCGGTCTTCGACTTCACTTCCGAAGACAGGAGATATTCGTAGATCCCGAAATCGGCCCATTCGTCATTGGGTGACAGGGAAGGGTGCGTTTCGGACGTGCCCTTGACCTGTGTGATTTCGACAATCGGCTCGTTGCGCATCCGCTTGTCGGCATAGGCTTTGGTCAGCGGCGCACCACGATAGGTTTCCATCTTGAACATCTCGCCGTCCGAGACATTGCTGTTATGCGGAATGGAGAGCGCGTCATGACCGGCGTCGCGCTGTTCGTCCATCCAGGTCCACAGATCTTCCGGATTGGTGGAGTCCACCGTGGCGAAAGGCATATCCGGCGCACTGCCGCGGAACACGACATTACGGTGCAGGTTGCCGCCAGCAAAACCGCCGCCCTCGCCGCGGGTTACCCGAACGGCTGTATATTCATAGGCGGTGAAGGTGGTGAACTTGCCGGGATCATTATATTTGTCGGCCGCCGCAATCGTCTGCTTCCAGACATCGCCGACAATTTTGGGATCAAACACGCCTTCCATTTTCCGGCCGTCGCGGACAGCGCCGCCGATCAGCTGGAACGCCTCAATAATCTTGTCGGGATCGGTGCTGAACATGTCCTTCGCGATGTCGAGTTTCGAAATTTCCGTGCCTTCGGTGTCCATGGCTGGCAAATGACCGAGATAGGCTGCGTGATCGGTCACCGCCATGAAGTCGAGTGCAGGGCCTTCGAGCTTAAGGTCATAGCCTGCCGGATGCCTGACCGTTTCGCCAAGCCCGAACTTGTAAGCATCTTCCGGTGTCGCCCGAACATTGAAGATGTAAGCGTCAAAACTGTTGCGAGTATGAATGTGGAGATCGCCAAAATACACGTTGCGGTCCGGGTTTGGCGCCTCTCCGGCTGTTTCGCCGGGAGCGAGCAATTCGGCGCTGTCCCCGGAGCTCCCTGTAGTGTCACTGCCGCCAGCACAGCCAGCAAGCAAGGTTGCAACCATAATCAGCCCTACCAGATTCCGCGTCATTTTCAGGCTCCTCCTCAACCTTTTGCATCGAAAATCAATGCTTTCCCGCCAATTTGCACTTGTATCATTTTTACAACGCTTTTTTGTTTTCGTGCATCAATTGCGCTTCGCAACTTGATTTCATGAGCCGGTTGAACGACTTGTGCAAGAGTTACAGCCGAAAAAAGAGTATTTTCCTTCCCCAAATCCAGGAAAAATACCGGAAGGCGGCAGTTGTTCAACGGGAGAAGAGAGTCATGAAAACGCTCAACAAAATAGTTATGGCTGCCATGTGCAGCACCGCATTGGCCACCCCGGCCTATGCCCAGGATCAGGACCAGGGCGCCGAAACCGCTGATGACAATATCATCATCGTGACCGCGACGCGGCGTGCAGAAGATGTCCAGGACATTCCGATCGCGGTGACGGCGGTCAGCCCGACCCAGCTGGAACGCCAGGGCGTGGTCGATGTCCAGAACATCTCGCAGGTATCCCCCAGCTTCTCGACGTCCAATGCGCAGGTGGCCTCCGGTTCGGTGGTGCTGCGTATTCGCGGCGTCGGTACGACATCGAACAATATCGGTTTTGAATCCGCGGTCGGCATCTTCGTTGATGGTGCTTATCAGTCGCGTCCCGGTGTTGCCCTGTCCGAATTTGTCGACGTGGAGCGGGTCGAAGTTCTTCGCGGTCCGCAGGGAACGCTGTTCGGTCGGAACACGTCCGCTGGTGCACTCAACGTCACCAATGTTCGTCCGGATCTGAGTGATTTTGGCGGCTTCGTGAACGCCACCTATGGCAATCGCGACTGGATCAACCTGCAAGGTGCGGTGAACGTGCCGATCGTACAGGACACACTGGCCTTTCGTCTGACCGGTGCTCTCACCGAACGCGATGGCTATGTCACAGTGGTTGATTCTGCTGGGAACCGTGTCGGTGAATCCAACGGCCAGGACCAGTATCTGATCCGTGGTCAGCTCGGTTTTGAAACCGAAGGCGGGATTTCCGGCCGTTTGATCGCAGACTTTTCCAACAGCTCCGCCGGTTGCTGTTCGGCGATCGAGCAGCTGCAGTCGGGACTGGAGCCTGCCGGACTGTTCGCAGCGGTGGGCCTTGGTCTCCGCGGTGGACAGGCGCAGCCCAATGTTGCGACCACACCGTTTGACACCAATGCCGCCGAACAGGCGCGCGAAGATCGTATCGCGACGTCCAATTTCGCGCCGATCGCCGACGTCGATCAATGGGGTGTGACGCTGGAGGTGGAAGTACCGGTCAGCGACAGTGCGGACCTGATCTATATCGGTTCCTACCGGGATTTCAGTTCGTTTGAGAATTATGACTCCGACTTTACTGGTCTGGATCTTTTCGACATCGACGCGCTGAATACAGACATCGAAACCATGACCCACGAACTGCGGTTGCAGGGCGAAGCCTTTGACGGCCGTCTGCAGTGGTTGATCGGTGGTTACTATTCGGACGAGGATATTGTCTCGACCGTCGATGCGTCTCTCGGTGCCGATTATGACCAGTTCTCCGGCGCCCTGTTCGCCGGTGCAACCGGTGGAGCGACACTGAACCCTGCCAGTCCGATTTTCCTCGGAGCAACACCGTTGTCACTGCTGTCAGGTGGCGTCAGCCCGGCGGGTACCAGTTCGATTAACCAGTATACGCAGAGCAGCCAGAGCTGGTCGGTCTTTACCCATAATGTCTTTGAAGTCACGGACGGGCTGAAGCTGACACTGGGTCTGCGCTATTCGGATGAAAGCAAGGATGGCGGCTATCAGCAGCTGGCATCGAACCCAGGTGCGTGTACGAACATCGTTTCAAACATTCTCGGTGCGCCAGTAAACGGTGCGCCGTCTCTGAACGGTCCAGCGCTGAGCGGGTTTATTCCTACAGCAGTGGTTCTGGGTTGTTTCCCGTTTGTCGCTCCGGCCGATCTGGCAGCGGCAGCGGCTCTGCCTTTGCCGCGGACCTTCCCCGGACCGCTCAGCGATGTCGGTTCCTTCTCGGATGAAGAGCTGATCTACACCGCGAAAGTATCCTACGAGTTCCCGACGACGCCGATTACGGTCTATGGCGGTTTCACGCATGGTTACAAGTCCGGTGGTTTCAACCTCGATACGACGGCGGCCATTGGCGGCACCGATCCGCGCTTCGATTCGGAAGAGGTCGACGCCTATGAAGTCGGCCTGAAGGGCAAGTTCATCGATGATGCAGTGACCCTGAACGTTGCCGCATTCTTCGAGGAATTCAGCAACTTCCAGGTTCTGGAATTCACTGGTGCCCAGTTCCAGACCTTCAACGTTCCCAAGGCGGAATCCAAGGGTGTGGAAATCGAAACGGTCATCCGTCCGAGCGACAATTTCACCTTTAATGGTGCCATCACCATCATTGATGCGAGCTATCCGGGGGATTGCGCAACGGCTGCTGATCCGCTGCGGGTCCAGAACCTGTGCGGTGCGCCACTGACCAACGCACCGGATATCGTCGCGATTGCGGGGGCAACCTATGAGCGGGACATTGGCAACTCGCTGGACTTCTTCCTTAACGGGCAGCTCCGTTTTGAAGATGACCGCCGGACGTCTACCCAGCCGAGCACACCGCCGACTACGGCTGCGGAGCTTGGCAACACGGCGCTGCTGCCTTTTGATGTTCAGGACTCGAATGTCAAAATCAACCTGCGGGCCGGCATCGGCTCACAGGATGACAGCTGGGCGGTTGAAGCCTTTGTCACGAACCTGACCAATGAAATCACCCGGGGCGTGACATTCAGCACGACCTTGCGGTCCGGTTCGCGGTCAGCGTTCATCCAGGACCCGCGGAGCTATGGCATCACCTTGCGCGGCAAGTTCTGATACGCACAAAATTCGGGGGCATTTCGTCACCCAGAAGGAGGGGCCGGTTTTCCGGCCCCTTTTTTGTGGGACATGCCGGTTGCAGACACCGCGCAGTAATGCAAAAACGCGCGGATGGACAATTACAGTTTTCAAACCGTTCCGGTGCTGCATTTCGGTGAAGGTTGCCTGGCGCTGCTGGCGGAACAGGTCGCGGCTCTGGGCGGAACCCGCCCCCTGATCGTGACCGACCGGGGCA